>JBKICS010000073.1:0-9335 GCA_046567015.1 Acidobacteriota bacterium
ATAGCCGATGCCTTGGCGCGTAGATGGCGCACCAGGGGGCTGGCCGAGGGGGCTTGGCCGGTGGCTTCGGTGATCAGGGTGCGCGGGGACAGCAGCCGGCCTTTTTGGTGGATGTTTTGGCCGAGCCAGGCGAGCAGTGGGGCGAAGTCGCCGGCGGCCATGCGCGTGGGGAGGTCCGGGATGGCCTGGCCGGCCGCTTCGAAGAGGCAGGCGGCGTAGATGTTGCCCAGGCTGTAGGTGGGAAAATAGCCGAAGGCTCCGGTGGACCAGTGCACGTCTTGCAGGCAGCCCAGGGCGTCGGTGGGCGGGGTGAGGCCGAGGATGGCTTGGGATTTCTCGTTCCAGGCGCCGGGCAGGTCTGCCACGGCCAGATCGCCCCGGATGAGCGCCAGCTCCAACTCGAAGCGCAGCACGATATGCGGGTTGTAGGTGGTCTCGTCGGCGTCCACCCGGACCAGCCCCGGGCGGATGGTCCCCACGGTCCGAAAAACGGCCTCGGCAGACAGGCCGGCGAGCTGGGGGAAATGCGCGGCGGCCAGCGGCAGCATGTGCTCCCAGAAGGGCAGGGAGCGGGCCACCTGGTTTTCCCACAGCCGGGACTGGGATTCGTGGACGGCGAAGGAGGCCGGCTCGCCCATGGGCGTGCCATAGTGGCCGTTGCCGACATGGCCCAGGCTGTAGAGGGCGTGGCCGGTTTCGTGGACCGCCCCGAAAAAGGCCTTGGTGAAATCCGCTTCGTCGAAGCGGGTGGTGATGCGGGCGTCGCCGGGTCCGATCAGGGTGGAGAAGGGATGGGTGGACACGTCCAGGCGCGAGGCATCCGGGGGCAGGCCGAGCCGGGCCGTGACCTGCCGCAGGAGCGCGGCTTGTTCCTTGGCCGGATAGGAGCCGGCGGGCAGGGAGTGCGGCTGGGGCGCGTCGGCCACGGCGGCCAGGATTTCGGTTGCGGCGTCGCGCAGTTCGGCCAGGATGGGGGCGACGGTGGCCACGGTTTCGCCCGGCTCGAAGAGGTCGAGCAGGGCGTCGTAGGCTTCGTCGGCATAGCCCAGGGCTTGCGCCTTTTGCCGCGACAGGTCGAGCAGGGTGGCGAGGTGCGGGGCAAACGCGCTGAAATCGTTTTCTTTCCGGGCCAATTCCCAGGCCCGCTGGCCGGTGCTCGCGGCCTGGGCCAGGGCCACGGCCAGGGATTCGGGGATTTTGACCGCCTGGTTGAAATCCCGGCGCAGTTCCCGGATGTTGGCCGCTTCGGGCGAGGCGGCGTCGCTGCTGCGCGGCGCGTCTTCGCAGGCGTGCAGCCACTCGTCCAGGGCCGGATCGCTGGCCCGGCGATGCAGGATGGCGGTGAGAGCCCCGATCTGGTCGGCCCGGCCGGCGTGTCCGGCCGGCGGGATCATGACCTGCTGGTCCCAGGACAGCAGGCTTAAGGTCGCGGCGATGTCGGCCGAGGCCCGGCTGTGGGCAATAAGCTTGTCGTAGGCGTCCCTGGCGTTCATGGCTTGGCGCTCCTGGCCGGGGCTTTCGCGCCCCCGGCTTTCCTGGCGGCGATCATGCGCTCGTAGATCGGCTGGTAGAAAAAGCTCACGTCGCCTTCGTTGAGGTCGGTGTGGAAGGCGCAGTAGATGTTGACGTCGCCAAGGGACCAGGCGTGGTAGTATTTGTCGCGGTTTTCCTGGGTCGGCGGACCGTAGGCGCGGGTCAGTCCGGCCAGGGCCTTTTCGTAGGCGGCCATGCCGTCGAAATTGATCCAGACGTGGTAGAACTGGTTTTTGAAAAATTCGTAGTAGGCGTCGCGAATGGGCGCTCCGACCACGTCCTTGGGCCCTTGGGGCCACAGGCAGGTGACGACGCCGGTTTCCTGGGAGGCTTCGTACTGGGCCAGCCCAGGTTGGGAGCCGACCGGCGCGCCCCAGGCGATGCCGCCGAAGCCCTGGGGCGGACTGCCGACGGCTGCCTCAGCCGAAGCGACCGGGGCGGAGGGGGCTGCGGACGTGGCCGGCTGGGGGGCCGGGGGCGCGGTCTTGGCTGGCCCGGGGCTCGGGGCCGGCTTGGTCGCGGCCGCCTTGGCCGGGACCGTGGCCTGGACCGATTTGGCCGAGCTTTTGGCGGCATTGCGGGTGGCGGGAGTGCAGGCGGCAACGAAAACGAGCAGCACGATGGCGAAGAGGCGCGGGGCAAAGGACATGCAATACTCCAGGCGGGACGCTCAATACTGTGCCGGTCTATAGCCAATGCCGGCCGGAAAGGAAAGGGTTCGCGGTTTATTGCGCGGGCGTCGGCGGGGGGGCGAAGCCGAAACCGGCCAGGGTCTCCCGGGCCTGCGGCGTGGCCAGATAGGCCAGGAAGGCGGCGGCAAGGGGCTTATCCCGGACGGTCGTGGCCTGGGCGGCGGTATAAACGACTGGCGGCGAGAGCTCCATGGACGCGGCGGTCTCCACGGCGGCTCCGGCGGAGCTGGCGTCGGTGGCGTAGACAAAGCCCGCGTCGACGTCGCCGTGTTCCACGGCGGCCAGGACGTGGCGCACGGAAGGATAGTAGACCAGTTTGGAGGTCAGGGCGAACCACAGAGCCTTTTGCTGCAGGCCCCGCTTGGCGTAGCGCCCGGCCGGCACGGACTCGGGATTGCCGACGCCGATGCGCCGCACACCGCCTTGGGACAGGCTCTCGATCCCCTGGACCCCGGCCGGGTTGCCAGCCGGCACGGCCAGGACCAGGGTGTTGCCGGCAAAGACGAGCCGGGTGGCCGGATCGACCCGGCCCCGGTCCACGGCCATGGTCATGGTGTCCCGGTCGGCGCTGGCGAACACGTCGCACGCCGTGCCGGCGTCCATGCGGCCAAGGAGCGCCCCGGAGGCGGCGAAATCGAGCTTGATCACATCGCCAGGATGGAGCCGCTCGAAGTCGGCCTTGGCGGCGGTGAAGGCGTTGGTGAGGCTGGCGGCGGCAAATACGGTGATTTCGCCGGCAAAAGCGGACAGGCCGGCGGCCAGGGAAAGGGGGAGGGTCAGGACCAGGGCAAGCAGCGGGCGTTTCATGGAATTTCCCCAGTGGGCGGTTTTTTTCAGCATAGCCCACTCTGGCGTGTAATTAAAGGGCCGGCCGGAACGTCGTCCCGGCCGGCCCTGAAAACGGGAGCGGTTCCTGCAATTAGAAATAGTATTTCAAGCCGAACGAGGTCATCCAGGCATCGTTCACGTTGCCGGTGAAGTTGCGGCTGGCCGTGTTCCAGATGCTGCCGTTGGGGTTGCCGTAATGCGCCCAGCCCGCCTCGACGATAAAGGCCAGGGTCTTTTCGTAGACCCAGTATTTGGCGTTGGCGTTGGCCGCGACGAGGTATTCGCCGATGGCCAGATCCTTGCCCATGGTCAGGTAGTTGCCGTTGCCGCTGGAGGCCAGGACGGCCTTGCGCAGGCCGGCCGGGGAGTTGGTGCCCCAGGCGGCGGTGAATGTGGCGAGCATGGTCAGCTTTTCCATAAACGAGATGTTTTTGAGTGAAGCGCCCAGGCCCCAGGAGCCGAGCGGGTTCACGCCCATGTCGTTTTTGGTGAATTCCTGGCTGGTGGGGTAGAGAAACGAGCTGCCCAGGCCGAAGTAGCCGATCAAGGAGGGGATGCGCTCGGAACCGTTGCGCAGGCTCGAATCCTCGCCCGAGCTCCACCAGGCGCCGAGTTGCGGCGTAGCCCAGTCGAAGCCGGTGTATTCCAGGCCGCCGTCGATGAACCAGCCCTGGCGGTTGTAGCGTTGCGGGCCGCTCATGGCCCCTTGGCCGTAGATGCCGTCGGCGTAGAATTTGAACGGGTCCGCGACCGTGACCGCCAGGTTGAAGCCGCCCCACCAGTAGCCGTTCTGGTTGTCGGCGTTGTTGGGGGCGACGAAGCTGCCGCCGGAGAGCATGCCGTTGCGGATGGCGGTGACGGCCGAGGAACTCGCCTTGCCCATGACGGCGGCTAGGCCCCAGGGCGTGACCTTGAAGCCGTCCAGCACGATGGGCAGGGTCAGGAAATAGGCGTCCAGTTCGTCGTCGACTTGGGTGGTGGTGGTGTCGTAGGTCCGGTTGACGTCGACGAGGCGGAAAAAGCCGACCATCGGCTCGAACACGCCCTTGACGATGGGGGCCTTGACCACCAGGCCGGCAAAGGAATTGGTGGCCGTGTCGTTGAAGCCGCCCTTGGAGGCCAAGATCGGTGAATCGTAAAAGATCGGGGCCTCGGGCATGGTGAGCGGTTGCAGACCAGCCGTTATTTCCACATCGCAGTCAGGCCACTTGAAGGCCAGATAGGCCTGATAGACTTCGACGGACACGGTGGGGTTGGCGGCGGTGTAGGTGCCGTAGCCCCAGGGCGTGTCGTTGACCCGGATGCCCAGGCGGAACTTCACGGCTTCGTTGGCCACGAAATCGGTTCGCAAGCGCCAGCGCTGCCAGATTTCGAAGGTGTCTTCCGTCTGGGTGCCCTTGGCGTTCCAGGACGTCCAGTTGTGGTTCTCGAAAAAGACACCGTAGGCCCGGAAATCGCCGGCCATTTTGACTTCGGTGGCGGCCTGGGCCGTGGCCGCCGCTGCCAGCAGGCACAGCAGCATCAAGATGACAAACCGTTTCATGCATTCTCCCCTGGATGTTGTACGTTGCGCAGGGCAATATTTCATGCCCTACAACTCCAGCCATGCCGCCATGGCGTGACGCAACGGCGGCCTTTGCACGACAATGCCTTGCCGGATGTCATTGCGTCCCCATGGTCCGGCATCCGGACCGGCCATGGCGGAAGCCGAGGGCCTAGAGAAAGCGACTGAATGTTGTGATGTTACATAAAGCAACAGTGCGTAGAGGGCAAGGCAATAGGAAGCCCTGCGGCGGGCCGGGCGCTTCCCGGCGCGCCAGGCAAGACCCGCGTTCGCCGTTGGTCCCTTCCCCTCTCTGCAGGGCCGGCGGCATTGACACGATCGCTTTTCCGTGGTCTGGCGAAGCAGGCCGTTTGATCGGCCTTGTTTTTTTGATGCGCCTCCCCGATCGGGGGCTCTGCAATACAACGGAAATCGGAGTGATCCATGGAAGTGAAGATCAATCTTCCCGAACGGGACATGCCGACGCAGTGGTACAACGCCCTGCCCGACCTGCCCACGCCCCTGGCCCCGCCGCTCGACCCCCAGACCAAGCAGGTCATCAGTCCCGAGCAGCTCGAAGTCATCTTCCCCAAGGCCGTCATCGAGCAGGAGATGTCGCCCACGCGCTGGCTGCCCATTCCCGAGCCGGTGCTGGACATCTACCGCCTGTACCGTCCCACGCCGCTCGTGCGGGCCAAGCGGCTGGAAGAGGCCCTTGGGGTCAAATGCAAGATCTATTATAAAAACGAGTCCGTCTCGCCGGCCGGATCGCACAAGCCCAATACCGCCATTCCCCAGGCCTTTTACAACAAGGCCGAAGGGGTGCGCCGTCTGGCCACCGAGACCGGCGCCGGCCAGTGGGGCACGGCCCTGTCCTTTGCCTGCTCCATGCTGGGGATGGAGTGCACGGTCTACATGGTCAGGGTGAGCTACGACCAGAAGCCCTACCGCCGCATTCTCATCAACGCCTACGGCGGCCAGATTTTCGCCTCGCCTTCGACCAACACCCAGACCGGCCGGGCCATGCTGGAGAGCGATCCCGACTGCACCGGGTCGCTGGGGCTGGCCATTTCCGAGGCCGTGGAAGACGCCGCCACCCACGACGACACCAAGTACGCCCTGGGCAGCGTGCTCAACCACGTGCTGCACCACCAGACCATCATCGGCCTGGAAGTGGAAAAGCAACTCGCCATGGTGGGGGACAAACCCGACTATCTGGTCGGCTGCGTCGGCGGCGGCAGCAATTTCGCCGGTCTGATCACGCCGTTTTTGCCGCGAAAGCTCTCGGGCGAGGCCATCCGCTTCATCGCGGTCGAGCCCCAAGCCTGCCCGACCCTGACCCGGGGGCAGTTCCGCTACGACTATGGCGACGTGGCCAGGCTCACCCCCCTGCTCAAGATGCACACCCTGGGCCACGCCTTCATGCCCGCCCCGATCCATGCCGGAGGCCTGCGCTACCACGGCGACGCGCCCATCCTGTGCAATCTGGTCAACGAGGGATTGGTGGAGGCCACGGCCTACTACCAGACCGAATGTTTCCAGGCGGCCCAGCTGTTCCTGCGCACCGAGGGCTTCCTGCCCGCTCCGGAAACCTCCCACGCCATCAAGGGAGCCATCGAAACGGCCAAGAAGGCCAAGCCCGGCGAGTCGGTGGTGTTTCTCTATTCCGGCCATGGGCTACTCGATCTGGCTTCCTACGACGCCTTCCTGCAGGGCAAACTGACGGATTTCGCCTATCCCGAGGAGCACATCGCCGAAGCCCTCAAATCCTGCCCCGACGTCGGGGCCTAGACGCCACCGGCCGCCCGGCGGCCATCCCCGGGTTGCAAGGGCCCGCTGGACATGCTGTCCGGCGGGCCCTTTTCATTTGTGATTACTGGATGTTGATGATGGCGCTGAAGGCCTTGAAGAAGAACCAGACCGGGTCGCCTTCCTTGAGGTCGAGGCTCTCCACGGATTCGGCCGTGATAAGCGCGCACATGGGGGTGCCGTCGGTCAGTTCGCCCATGATCTCGACCGCCACGCCGTCGCCCCGGATGCCGGTGACCTTGCCCGGAAAACAGTTGCGGGCGCTGGTCTTGGACCTAAACTCGTCCTTGCCGACCAGCACCCAGGGCGCCTTGACCAGGGCGGTGACCGGATCGGACTCGGACAGGCCGAGCCGTTCGAAGCTCTCGTTGGTGATGACCGCCACCACTTCCAGGCCGGCGGTGGTGGCCAGGGAGATCTCGGTGAAAAGCGGGCTTTTGCGCACGCTCGATACCGTGCCGAAAAAGGTGTTGCGGGCGCTGGTCTTCATGCGACTCTCCTTGGCCACGCAGCGGCTGATGATGCGTTGGCAATCCGTGTCTGAAAATGAACAATAGATGGCGGTCAGGACGACGCTGGAGTGGCCGAGCAGCATCTGCACCACGGGCAGGGGCACGCCGCTGCGCAGGAGTTCCACCGCCCGGGAATGGCGCAGCGTGGTGGGGCTGACCCGGCCCGGCGGCAGTCCGGCCCGTTTGGCCTGTTCGTAGAGCTTTCGTCGCACGAAGCCGGGATCGAGGCGAAACAATTCCCCCCGCAGGGCGCGGTTGATGGGGCTTGCCGCGAACCGGGCCACGTCCTCCAGGAAATCCCGGGGCACCATGACGTTTCGGGCCACGTCCTCGTTGCGCGAACCGGGAAAACTGACCGTACCCCGGGCCATGTCTATGTCGGTGCGCTCGTTTATGGCCAGCACTTCGCCGAGCTTGGCCCCGCTTAGGCGCAGCATGGCAAAGACCAGGCGCATGCGTTCCCGGGCCCGTCGGATGGACGGGGTGCGGCCCGCGTACCGCCAGACCACGAAGGCCTGGGTCAGGCGGTTTAATTCCTCTTCATCAAGATAGCGGATGCCCTTGGGCACGGAGAAAAGCGCGGCCTGGCAGGCGACGCCCTGGGATTGGCGTCGCGGCCCGTCGCCCAGATCCTTGCGGGCCAGGGCTGTGGCGGCGTGGTCGCACAGGCGGCGCAGAGTCGGCGCATCCAGATGGGTGACCAGGTCGAAGATGTTTTCTTCTGCTGTGCTCATGTGAATCGATCTAGCGTGACACATGTGTGTTGTAAAGCATAAGAGCCATGTATCACGAATAATACTGCTAACGTGTCAGTTTGTTGTTCTGGGATAGTGCAAGGACTGGCACGAAATTAATAATTAGAGTGAGAGTGTAATGCTTGGATGTATTGACTGTCACGCCTGTTCTAGAATCCATGAGGCTGGATTTATCTCGAAGTTGCTGTACAGTTTCTGAGGCGCTCCTGCCCGTACCTGTCGGTCCGGGGCCGCGAGGAGGCCAAGGAGGACGCATGGCCACATTCGTTTGCATTCATGGCGCGTTCCAGGGCGGCTGGGTCTGGAAAGACACGGCCCGGGCCCTTTTTGCCCTGGGGCATATCGCCTTGGCCCCGACCCTGTCCGGCTGCGGCCACCACGCCCACGCCCTGGGGCCGGGACTGGGCCTTGGCACGTATCAGCGCGACGTGACATCGTTTTTCGATCTGGAAGATCTGGAAGACGTCATTTTGGTGGCCCACAGCTATTCCGGGCTCGTCTGCGTCGGGGCCATGGCCGAGCTGGCCCCAAGGCTGGCCGCCACGGTCTATGTGGACGCGCTGTTGCCCAAGCCCGGCTACAGCTTTGCCAGCATGGCCGGGGAACCCTTCCAGGCCATGCTCGCGGCCCGGGTGTGCCAGGGCTTTCTGGTGGAGCCCTGGGAGCCGGCCATGTTCGGCGTGGCCGGGGACGAGCGGGAACAGTGGTTCCTGTCGCGGCTCTTTCCCTTCCACCTGGCCGCCTTCACCGACCCTGCCGCCGCCGGGGAGGTCGTGTTTCCGGCGAAGCGCCACTACGTGCGCTGCGCCGCCAATCCCAACCCCATGCTGGCCGCCAATGCCGCCCGGGCCGAGAGGCTCGGCTTTGTCATGCACGCCATCGCCTCCGGCCACTGCCCGCAAGTGACGGCCCCGGTGGAACTGGCCCGGGTGCTGGCTTCCATCGCCGCCACGGTCGCCGGAGGGGCCTGATGCTCTCGGCCCGTGTCGTCCGGCGGCTGCCGCACTTCACCCTGGAAGCGGACATCGCCTGCCCGGCCGGCACGATCCTGGTCCTGACCGGGCCGTCGGGGTCGGGCAAGACGACGCTGCTGCGCCTCCTCGCCGGTCTTGAAGACCTGGATCAGGGCCGGGTGACCCTGGGAGAGACGGTGTGGCGCGACACGCAGTTGGGCATCCGCGTCCCGGTCCGGCGTCGCGGCGTCGGCCTGGTCTTTCAGGACGCGTCGCTTTTTCCCCACATGACGCTCGCCCAGAACGTGGCCTATGCCGCCGCCGACCGGACCTTGGCCGGGGAGCTGCTTAGGCTTTTGGGCATCGAGCATCTGGCCCGGGCCTTCCCGGCCACCATGTCCGGCGGCGAGCGCCAGCGCGGGGCCCTGTGCCAGGCCCTGGCCAGGCGTCCCCGGGCGCTGCTCCTGGACGAGCCGTTTTCCGCCCTGGACGCCGCCACCCGTCTGGCCCTTTGCGGCGAGCTGCTGCGGGTGCGGGAGCTGTTTGCCATTCCCATCGTCCACGTCACCCACGATCTGGCCGAGGCGGCCCGGCTCGGCGACCGGATCATCGCCGTCAACCGGGGACGGGTGGATGAGGACTGGTTCGAGCGCCAGCTCGACCTGCACCTGCGCGAGCAGCAGGTCCTGCTGGCCAGACGGGGCATCGTC
>JBKICS010000074.1:0-3349 GCA_046567015.1 Acidobacteriota bacterium
CCTTTGCCCAGGCCAACTGCCTGCCCATCGTGGCCCGCGGCCGGGGCACCAACACCGTGGGCGACTGCGTGCCCGCCGCCGGCGGCATCGTCGTGTCGACGGCGCGGCTCAACCGGATCCTTACAATCGACCCCGACGACTTCGTGGCCGTGGTCGAACCCGGCGTCGTCACCGGCGAACTGCAGGCCGCCCTGGCCAGGCAGCGCCTCTTTTACGCGCCCGATCCGGCCAGCGTGCAGTTTTCCACCGTGGGCGGCAACGCCGCCACCTGCGCCGGCGGCCTGCGGGCCGTCAAATACGGCGTCACCCGCGACCATATCCTGGGCCTTGAGGCCGTGCTCCCGGGCGGCGAACTGGTGCGCTTTGGCGGGCGCACCCACAAAAACGTGGTGGGGCTTGACCTCACGCGCCTGTTCGTCGGCTCCGAGGGGACGCTTGGGCTTATGACCAAGCTGACGCTGAGGCTCCTGCCCCTGCCCGCCGCCACCGCCACCCTGGCCCTGGCCTTTGCCGACGTGGACGCGGCCCTGGCCGCCGCCGCAGACGTGTTTCGGGTCGGCATCCTGCCGGTTGCCCTGGAATTCATGGCCAAGGAGGCCATGGACGCCGTGGCCGGGATCGCCGACGTGCCCTGGCCGGCCACGGCCGGGGCGGCGCTGCTCATCCGGGTGGACGGCTCCCCCGAAGCCGTGGCCGCCGACCTCCGGCTGGTGGAAACGGCCGTCCAATCAAGTGCCCCCCTGTGGCGGCAGGCCGCCGTCAGCCACGACGACGAGGAGGCGCTCTGGGAACCGAGACGGCTGCTCAACCCGGCTTCCTTCAAGGTCGCCCCGGACAAGATCAGCGACGACGTCACCGTGCCGCGCGGCCAGGTGCGTGAGGCCGCCGCCGGCATTGCCGCCGTGGCCGAAGCATTTCGCCTCAAGATCCTGCTGTTCGGCCACATCGGCGACGGCAACCTCCACGTCAACATCATGCACGACGCCGCCGCCCCGGGCGAACGCGACCGGGCGCAAGCCGCCCGGGAACGCATCCTGGCCTTGGCCCTGTCCCTTCGCGGCACGCTCTCCGGCGAACACGGGGTCGGGCTGGCCAAGCTGCCCTTTCTCGACCAGCAGCTCTCCCCCGTCGAACGCGAGCTCATGGTCCGGGTCAAGGCCGCCTTCGATCCCTGCGGCATCATGAATCCCGGAAAGGCGTACTGACCATGGCCACACAACTGTCCGAACTCGCCCCGGTCCATTGCCTGCACGGCCAGGGCCGGCGGCCGGAATGCATCCTGTGCGGCCGCTGCCTGTCCGTGTGCCCGCTTTTCGCCGCCACCGGACGCGAGGAGCTCTCGCCGCGCGCCAAATTCTTCCTGGCCCGGGCCGTGGCCGAGGGCCGGGCCGAGCTCTGGGACACGGCGGCCGAGATGCTGGCCACGGTCTGCCTGTCCTGCGGGCGCTGCGAGAACGCCTGCCCCCTGGGGCTGTGCGGTCCCGACCTGGTGGCCGAGCTGCGGGCCAGCCATCCGGGCTTTGCCGGTTTTCTCTGGAAGCTGTGGATCGAGCGGGCCGGGCTCATGTGGCCGCTTGCCCGCTCGCTCTCGCGGCTTTTGCCCGGCAAGCTGCCCATCGCGGCCGTGACCCGGGCCAAGGGCGCCCTGGACGCCATGGGCTCGGGCGACGCCCCCCGGCCGTGGCTTGCGCCCAGCACCTTCGACACCCGCCGCCAGGGCCAGAAAGCCGTGCTCTTTGCCGGCTGCGTGGCCGAGCACGCCAACCCGGCCTGGAAGGCCGCGGCCGAGCGCCTGCTGGCCGGTCTGGACATCGACCTTTTGCCCGACCCCGGGTTCACCTGCTGCGGCTGCACCCTGGGCCATTCCGGCGCGCCCGAGGCCCAGGCCGCCATGCAGCAGCAGAACATCGCGGCCTGGCGCCGGGCCGGCCGGCCGCTCATGGTGGTATTTTGCGCCACCTGCCGCTGCGGGCTTCGCGCCTACGCCCGCAAGGACCTGGGCCTGGCCATGGACGAGATCGGCCTGTGGCGGGAAAATCTCGTGTCCCTGGCCGACCTGCTCGGCGACACCCGCTTCGAGCTCGGCCCCGACGCCCCCCCGGCCGTGCGCTACCATCGTCCCTGCCACGGGGCGGGCGGCAACCAGGATCTGGCCTTTTTGCGCCGGGCCATGGGAGAGCGCCTCATTTTTAGCGAAAACGAAACCCCCTGCTGCGGCTTCGGGGGCCTGACCAAGCTCACCTCGCCGGACCTGTCCGACGCCGTGGCCGCCAAGGCCCTGGAAATCTACGCCCCAAAGCCCGGGGAACAGATCGTCACCGGCTGCTCGGGCTGCGTCACCCAGTTGCGCGCCGCCGCCCCGGAGGGCGTGCGCGTCGGCCACTGGCTGGAGTGCATCGGCTGACCACCGCCCGTCGCCGCTCACAACAGATTTCGAGGCCGCCAAACGCCGCCTCGCACCCATAAGGAGTCCCGCTCATGCTCAAAGCCATTGCCCAGAAAGTGTTCGGTTCGCGAAACGAACGCTACCTCAAGGGCCTTCGCCCCATCGTCGAGGCGATCAACGCCTTCGAACCCCAGATCAAGGCCCTGGATGACGAGGCCATCCGGGCCCGCATCGTGGAACTGCGCCAGGAAGTGGCCGACGGCCGCACCCTGGACGACATCCTGCCCGAAGTCTTCGCTATCGTGCGCGAGGCCTCGGTGCGCGCGCTTGGCATGCGCCACTACGACGTGCAACTGATTGGCGGCGTGACGCTGCACCAGGGCAAGATCGCCGAGATGAAGACCGGCGAAGGCAAGACCCTCGTCGCCACCCTGCCCGTGGTGCTAAACGCCCTGTCCGGCAAAGGCGTTCACCTCATTACCGTCAACGACTACCTGGCCCGCCGCGACGCCGCCTGGATGGGCAAGCTCTACGGCTTTCTGGGGCTTTCCGTCGGGGTCATCCTGCACGGGCTTACCGACGAACAGCGGCAAGTCGCCTACGGCGCGGACATCACCTACGGCACCAACAACGAATTCGGCTTCGACTACCTGCGCGACAACATGAAGTTCTATGCGGAGCAGCTCGTGCAGCGCCCGCTCAATTTCGCCATCGTCGACGAAGTGGACTCCATCCTCATCGACGAAGCCCGCACCCCGCTGATCATTTCCGGCCAGGCCGAGGATTCCTCGGTGCTCTATGCCCGGGTCGACGCGCTCATTCCCATGCTGCGCCGCGAAACCCACTTCACCGTGGACGAAAAGGCCCGCACCGTCCTTCTCACCGACGACGGCGTGGCCCGCATGGAAGAGGTGCTCAAAATCGACAACCTCTTCGATGCCGCCAACATCACCCTGCAGCACC
>JBKICS010000075.1:0-3547 GCA_046567015.1 Acidobacteriota bacterium
GACGTTGCCCGGCGAGGCGGTTTTTGGTAACGAAACCCGGACACGGTTCCCGTTTCCCGTGCCCCTGTTCCAGCCGTCGGTTCCCCCGCGAGGTCAGCCATGCGCGTATTGCCCTGTGCCCTGCTCGCCGTCTGTCTCCTGTTGCCGGCCATCTTTTCCCGGAAGGCCACGGCCGCGAAAATCGACCTGTCGCTGCTCGTTCCCACCGTTACCGCCCCGCCCATCGGCCGCGACAGCGACGGCGATGGGCTGCCGGACCTGTGGGAGCTGCGGGGCTACACCGAAAACGGCGTCTTCGTGGACCTGCCGGCCCTGGGGGCCAACCCCTGGCACAAGGATTTGTTCGTCTGGATGGACTTCATGGTCAAGGACGGGACCAGCCTCGCGCCGTCCCAGACCGTCATCGACAACGTCAAAAAGGTCTTTGCCAACGCGCCGGTGGCCAACCCCGATGGTATCACCGGCATCCGCATCCACCCCCTGCTCAAAAACCAGGTCGCCTACACGGACAGCCTTGGCACGGCAAGCGACGACGCCTCAGTGTGGCGCGACTTCGACACCCGCAAGAACGCCTCGTTTCCCTCGGCCTACGCGCGCTCCTTCCGCTACATGATCTGGGCCAACGCCTACGCCGAAGGCGGCTCCAGCGGCCTGGCCCGCAACATCCCGGCCACGGACTTCATCGTCAGCCTCGGCACCTGGACGCCGACCGGCGGCACGGACTGGCAACGGCTCGGCACGTTTATCCACGAACTGGGCCACTGCCTGGGCCTCACCCACGGCGGGGCCGACCACATCAACTACAAGCCGAACTACTTAAGCGTCATGAACTATACTTTCCAGATGACCGGCCTGTACCGCGACGGCCAGTTCGGGGAACAGGGCCATCCCCTGTACTTCGATTACCAGCGCCAGGACACGCCGGCCCTCAATGAAAACAGCCTCAACGAAGCCCTGGGCCTGACCGGCGCCGGCAGCGTGGCGTCCTATGGCACGCAGTACTGGTCTTACGCTGCCGGCCAGTGCAAGGCCGTGAATGTGGCCGACGTCAACGGGGCCATCGACTGGAACCAGGACGGCTCCATCACCAGCGGCGTGGCCTATGTCCTGCACTGCGACGAGGACGAGCCCTCGGATGAAAAAATCGTTTTGACAGCGCAAAACAATTGGGAAAACATCAATTACAGCGCCGATCACCTCCTTGGTCCGGTCCTGACCGGCGCGCAGCGGGACGCTCGCCTGTCCGAACCCATGCCGGTATCGCTTACGCACGAGTTGAGCTTCGAGACCTACCAGAAGCTGCAAAACGCCCGGCCGGCCCCGGCCCCGTAAGGCCGGCTTGGCCGGCAGGCCGGACCGCTCGCCCGGTCGATGCCACAGGAGAGCCATGCGCGTGATCTTGCAGCGGGTTCGGGAAGCCTCGGTGACGGTGGACGGCGCGGTCGTCGCCGCCATCGGTCCCGGCATCCTGGCCCTGGTGGGATTTGGCCGGGAGGACGGTCCGGATTTCGTGGCCTCGCCGCCCTGTCGGATGGTGCTGGACAAGATGCTCGACCTGCGGATCTTTCCGGCCGACGGGAGCGCGTTCGAGCACAGCCTTCGCGACTGCGGCGGCGAGCTGCTGCTGGTGTCGCAATTCACCCTCTACGCTTCCTGCCGCAAGGGCCGGCGGCCGTCGTTTTCCGACGCCGCGCCGCCCGAGGCGGCCCGGGCCCTCTATGCGGCCTTGGTGCGCCGGGCGCAGGAGTCCTTGCCGGGGCGGGTGCGCTCGGGCATCTTCGGGGCGGACATGGAGGTGCGCCTTAACAACTGGGGACCGGTGACGATCAGCCTTAACAGCGTGGATTTCGGGGGGGCCACTTGACGCGGCCCGGGCTTTGGGCGCAAACCCTAACCGTGGCAAGGCGCGGCGGGTGGAGCCGGGTCGGCCCCGGAGCAAGGACATGGAGCGCGCGGTGATCCGCAAGGTCTTTCGGACCGTTTCCCATCCCGGGGACAGCCGTCGGCTGGCCAAGGAAGTGGTGGACTATCTTTCCGGACACGTCGCCGACGACGACGTCCTGCACGATCTGGACATCATCTTGACCGAGGCCTGCGCCAACGTCTGCCGGCATGCCTATGGCGGGCAGCCCGGCCCCCTGGAAGTGCGCCTGGCCATCAATCCGGGCAGCTGGATCGAACTGGAGATCGTGGACTGGGGCCGGGGCTTCGGCTCCGGGGTTCGTTTTGAAAATCCAGGCCCGGACGCCGAGGGCGGGCGGGGCATGTACATCATGCGCATGCTGGCCAGCGACTGCCGGGTGAAACACCGCAATGGGGAAAACGTGGTCTTCATTCATAAGGATATAGGGGCGGCGCAGTGGAAAACCTGACGATACGGCGTAAGGGCGGGACGTTGCTGCTCAAGTACGCCGGCGAAATAACCCTGGAGATGACGGCCGACCTCAAGCGTCGCCTGGATGCGGAATTGGGCGAGGGCGACGTGCGCGCGGTGGTCATCGACCTGTCGGCCGTGCCGTTCATGGATTCCTCGGGCATCGGTTTTCTGGTCTCGGTCAACACGCGCATGAAAAGCTCGGGCAAATTCTTTTATCTCTACCAGTTGAGCCCGGCCGTGGAAAAGACCCTGGGGCTCGTGCAGCTCATCAGCTTTTTCTCGGTTCTGCCGGACGAGGCCGCCCTGGCCGGAGTGTGTGGCTAGCGCCGATTCCGCCGCGCCAGCGCCGGTCGATTCGGCCAGCCCGATCCTCCGGCAGGGGCGCGTTGTCGATGTGCGCATGAGCGTCGGCGGCAAGACCTGGAGCCTGTGCGGCCGAGACGGCGAGGCCGCCGAAGCGCGCTTGGCCGAGGCCGCCCTGGCCTCTGGCGCGCTGCCGGTTTTTCTCGGGGCAGGACTCGGCCTGGCCGCTGCCCGCTGCCTGGAGGCCGGGGCGCCGGTGGTCGTCATCGACCGCGATCCGGCCATCGCCGCAGCCACCGGGGCCGGCCGGTCCCTGGCCGGCGCGGCCGGAGTTCTTTGGATCGATGAGTCCGATCCGGCCCGGGCGGCCCGGCTGACCCGGGATTTTGCCCGCTCCCAGGGGCGCTTAGCACTCCATCTCTGCCAGCATCCCGTGCACAAACGCCTGCATCCGGCCTATTTCGCCACCCTGGCCGCCGCCCTGGCCGCTGCCGAGCCTGCTGCCGCGTCCGCCGTTCCGCCCGAAGCCCGGCCCGAAGCCCGGCCCGAAGCCCGGTCAGCTGCCCCGGCCGCTGTCCGGCCGCGCTTCCAAAACGCCTTGCCGCGCGTGCTGTGCCTGACCAGCAAGCTCTTCTTGCTGGGCGAGGTCATGGCCGCCTGCGACCGGCTGGGCGCGCCGTGCCATTATCTGGAGACCGGCGAGGAGCTGGACCGCGACGGCTTCATCCATCTCGTGCGCCGGACCGTGGCCGCGTTTCGGCCCGACTTCGTGCTGACGGTCAACCACCTGGGGGTCGACCGCGAAGGCGTGCTCCTGTCCCTGCTCGACGCCCTGCGCCTGCCACTGGCCTCATGGTTCGTGGACAG
>JBKICS010000076.1:0-2630 GCA_046567015.1 Acidobacteriota bacterium
GGTCCGGGAGGGGGTTACCCCCTCCCGGCCGCCGGAGGCATGCTTCCCTACGCCTTCCTCTCGAGTCCAAG
This sequence comes from Acidobacteriota bacterium, assembly GCA_046567015.1. Lineage (GTDB taxonomy): Bacteria > Desulfobacterota > Desulfovibrionia > Desulfovibrionales > Desulfovibrionaceae > Solidesulfovibrio. Next base: position 72 of record JBKICS010000076.1, read on the forward strand.
CAGCCGGATCAGGGTATCGAGGCCAAGGCTCGCTTCCAGGGCGTCGGCCAGACGGTCCAGCGCCGGTTCGATGTCGTAGGCGGTGATGCGCGTAAGGGCGGGCAGTCCCCGGCGGCGGCGCAGGCCGTCGCAGAAGGCCCGGCGAAACGCGTCGGCGTCGAAGAGGCCGTGAAGGTAGGCCCCCCAGACCGGCGCGTCAGCCCGGGCGTAGCCGATGGGCGTGCCGTCGGCGCGGGAGACGGCCACGGCCAGTCCGTCCCGGCTGGTCGTGACGCCGTGGTGGATCTCGTAGCCGACAAGCGGCAGTCCGGTGGGCGCGTGGACCGCTTCGGTCAGGGCCAGGGTCTTGTCGGCGGCCAGGGTCGTGGCCAGCGGCAGGAGCCCCAGGCCCGGCATTTCGCCGCGCTGGGACTCCAGGCCAAGCGGGTCGCGCACCGTCTCGCCAAGCATCTGCAATCCGGCGCACACGCCCACGATCTCGGTTTTCCCGGAAGCGGCCAGGGCCGCGACGCCGTCCGCCAATCCGGATTCCACCAACCAGGCCAGATCGGCCAGGGTGTTCTTGCTGCCCGGGAGGATCACGGCGTCGGGCCGGCCCAGGCGTTCGGCCGCCGTCACCCGGCGCAGCCGGACGTCGGCTTCCACGGCCAGGGCGTCCAGGTCGGTGAAATTGGACACATGGGGCAGGTCGATGACCGCGATGTCCAGCCGATCGGGATCGCTGGGCGGCGTCTCGGGCAGGGTTCCGCCGTTTTTAAACGTCACCGAATCCTCTTCCGGCAGCCCCAGTTCGGGCAGATAGGGCACCACGCCGAGCACGTCGCGGCCGGTGCGCTCCCGCAAAAAGGCGTTGGCCGGGGCAAGGAGCGAGGCGTCGCCCCGGAAACGGTTGAGCACATACCCGGCCACGAGTCCCCGTTCGTCCTCGCTCAGGCATTCCATGGTTCCCAGCAGCCCGGCATAGGCCCCGCCCCGGTCGATGTCGGCGGCGAGCAGCACCCGGGCTCCGGCATGGCGGGCCATGGCCATGTTGACGATGTCGTGGGCCTTCAGATTGACCTCGGCCGGGCTGCCCGCGCCCTCGAGGACCATGACGTCGGACGCGGCGGCCAGGCTGTCGTAGGCGTCCCTGGCCGCGGCAAAGGCCGTGGGCTTGTAGTCGATGTACTCGGCCACCCGCATGGTTCCGACCGGCTTGCCCAGGACAATGACCTGGGAGCCGAGGTCGGAGGTGGGTTTGAGCAGGATGGGATTCATGCGCGCGTCCGGGGCCAGGCGGCAGGCCCGGGCCTGGACGATCTGCGCCCGCCCCATTTCCAGGCCGTCGGCCGTGACCCCGGAATTGAGCGACATGTTCTGGGATTTAAACGGCGCCACGCGGTAGCCGGCCCGGGTGAGCAGGCGGCAGATGCCGGCCGTGAGCACCGACTTGCCGGCGTTGGAGGCCGTGCCCTGGAGCATGAGCGCCGGGGTGCGGCGTCTGGGCCGGGATGTCGGCATGGGGCAGGCGGCCAGAACCTGGGCCAGTCCGTCCAGGATGCGCCGGGTTTCGGCCTCGGGGCGCACGGCGATGCGCAGGTAGCGGTCGGTCAGGCCGGAGAAATTGGAGCAGTCGCGAAGGGCCACACCGTGCTCGGTAAGCATCCGCCGGCAGACTTCCGAGGCACTGGGGCCGGCCATGGACAGGCGGGCCAGCAGGAAATTGGCCGCGCCCGGAAAGACAGTCAGGCCCAGGGCGGCAAGCCCGGCGGCCAGTTTGTCGCGAAGGGGGACCAGCGCCCGGCGGGTGGCCTCCAGATAGTCGGCGTCGGCCAGGGCGCGCCTCCCCACGGCCTGGGCCAGGGCGCTGACCGACCAGGGCGGCAGCGAGCGGCGCACCCAGTCGGCCAGATCCGGGCTGGCGGCGAGCAGGCCCAGGCGCAGGCCCGGGATGGCGAAGCTTTTGGTCAGCGACAGCAGCACGGCCACGTTGTGGGGCCGCTCGCCGGCGAGGCTCGCAAAGCCCGGCACGAAATCGGCAAAGGCCTCGTCCACCACAAAAAGGCTCTGGGGATGGCGGCCGGCCATATCCACGATGGCGGCGGCGTCGGCCACGACGCCGGTGGGGTTGGCCGGGCTGGCGATGACCACCATGGACGGCGAGCGCAGCACGGCCTCGACGCGGTCGATGTGCAGGGCGAAGCCGTCGAGTTCCGAGCCGGGCAGCCGGCGCACGTCCATGCCGGCCTTGTGGCAGGCGACGCCGTAGTCGGCGTAGGCCGGCGAGGGGATGACCGCCCGGGCCAGGCCGGTGCACCGGGGCAGGACATACAGGAGTTCGCTGGTGCCGTTGCCGGCCACGAAATGGGAAGCCGGGGCATTGTAGCGGGCCACGGCGGCGGCTATGAGCTCGGTGGCCTCCGGGTCGGGATAATGGACCAGATCGGAAACGGCGGAGCTTAAAACGTCGCGCAGCCAGGGCGGCGGCCCCAGTGGATTGATGCTGGCCGAGGCGTCGAGGATCTCGCCCGGCGCGCGCCCGGCTGCGGCGGCCAGGGCGCGCCGGTTGCCGCCGTGGGG
>JBKICS010000077.1:0-2836 GCA_046567015.1 Acidobacteriota bacterium
AAGGCGAAAGAGGCCTCCGGCGGCCGGGGGCCTGAGGCCCCCGGACCCCCCAACGGGAAGAAATTTTTAGGGGGATCTAAGCTGGGGGAGATTATCCGGTCGGCCGTAGCTGGGAAAGCCGAAATGTTGACTTGACGCGAACCACCGTTGCTCCGGCGGCCAATCGGGACGGACGCAAAAACGGCCGCTCCAAGAGGAACGGCCGTTGGCAATCCCCAAAAAACCCGAATCAGGCCAGCATGTCGGCCATGGCGTAGAGCCGGCCCGGCTTCTGGGCGGCGATCCAGGGCGCAGCCCGCAAGGCGCCCTGGGCCAGGGTGTCGCGGGTGTGCACCTGATGCTTCACCTCGATGCGTTCGCCCGGTCCGAAGAAATAGACGGTGTGGTCGCCCACCACGTCGCCGCCGCGCAGCGCGGCCACGCCGATTTCCTCGCTGGTGCGCGCGCCGATGATGCCGTCGCGGGTGTGGCGCTTGACCGCGTCATAGTCCGCGCCCCGGGCCTCGGCCAGACACTGGCCGAGCTTGATCGCCGTGCCGCTGGGCGCGTCGACTTTCTTATTGTGGTGAATTTCCATCACTTCAAGATTGTACGCCGGCCCGAGCTTGCGCACGAGGTCGGGCAGGACGGAGAGCAGGACGTTTAAGCCCACGCTCATGTTGGGGGCGTAAAAAACCGGGGTCTTCTTGGCTGAATCGGCCAGGGACGCAAGTTGCTCCGGGGTCAGGCCCGTGGTGCCGATGACCACGGGATTGCCCGAGGCGGCGGCAATGGTGGCCGTCTTGACCGAATTGTCCGGCACGGTGAAATCGATCACCGTCGCTCCCGGGCATTTGGCCAGCACGGTGGTCAGGTCGTCGCCCACTTCGCATTGCAGATTCGACAGGGCGGCGGTGCAGCCCGTGCGTTCCAGGGCCCCGGCCAGCCTAAAACCGGCCGGATCGGCCTGAACCAGCCGCACCAGGGTCGCGCCCATGCGTCCCAGGGCTCCCATGATCACCACATCGCATACGCTCATGTTTGCGCTCCTCTCTGGTTGAAAAATCGCGTCGTCGCCCTGCCTAGCAAATGCGCGGCAACTGTTCGCCCTCAAGCATCCCCAGCAGCCGTTTGCCCCCAAGGGGCGTGACCATGGCCACCTTGCCGGCGTGCTCATCCGTCACCCGGCCGATGACCGCCGCCCCCGTCCCCAGCGGATCGGCCCGCAAAACGGCCAGCGCCGCCTTTGCGTCGGCCTCGGGCAGGATACACAAGAACTTGCCCTCGTTGGCCAGATACAAGGGATCGAGCCCCAGGACCGAGCAGCCGCCGGTCACGGCCGGATCGACCGGGATGTCGGCCTGCAGGATCTCGATGCCGACGTTCGACTGGCCGGCGATTTCATTGAGCGTCGTGGCCAGCCCCCCCCGGGTCGGATCACGCAGCACATGCACCCCGGGCACGGCGGCCAAGAGCTTGCCGACCAGCCCGCCAAGGGAGGCGCTGTCGCTGACCACCGGGGCATCGAAAGACAATCCGGCCCGGGTGGACAGGATGGCCAGCCCGTGATCGCCCATGGTGCCCGAAACGATGACCACGTCGCCCACCGCCGCCCGGTGCCCGCTGGGGGCCGGATCGACCATGATCTCGCCGATACCGGTGGTATTGATGAAAATCTTGTCCGCCGCGCCCCGGGGCACCACCTTGGTGTCGCCGGCCACGATGCGCACCCCGGCGGCCCGGGCCGCCTCGCCCATGGAGGCCACGATGCGGGCCAGATCGTCCATGGGCAGTCCTTCTTCCAGGATGAAGCCGCAGGTCAGATACAGCGGCCGCGCGCCCATCATGGCCACGTCGTTGACCGTGCCGTGCACGGCCAGGGAGCCGATGTCGCCGCCCGGGAAAAAGATGGGATCGACCACGAAGCTGTCGGTGCTCATGGCCACCGGGCCGGTCAGGGACAGCACGGCGGCGTCGTCCATGCGGGCCAGGATGTCGTTGCCGAGGTGCTTGAAAAAGAGATCGGCCACGAACCGATGCGAAGCCCGGCCGCCGCTGCCGTAATCGAGCAGAACCTTGTCCATGGATAAACCTTCGCAAGTGGGGAGGGAGGCAGGCCTCCGGCGGCCAAAGGGGTGCCCCCTTTGGAAACCCACTCAAATTTTGTATCGTTGTGCGTGTCGCCGCAACGCTGCCTACCCCCCTCGCCATATACGTCCTGACAAGGCAACGAGCCCCCGAGGTAGGATGCCAAAGGGTTGTCACTCCATCGGGCCGCTGTAGCGACGGCAGTTCCAGTCTAGCCAGCGCTTCGGTGGTTCCGGCCCACAGCCGACCAGCTTGCCGTCCCCCGCCAAGAACGCCTTAAAAAACTTCTTCCCGTCGGGGGGGCCGGGGGCACTGTTCTATCCTATTCATGCGCCCTTACAAATCAAGCTTGTACTTATGGAACGCGGCGCAGCCGCCTTCGGTGGAGACCATGCACGGCCCGACCGGCGTGGCCGGGGTGCAGGCCTTGTCGAACAGCGGGCATTCGTTGGGGGCCATCTTGCCCTTGAGCACTTCGCCGCAGCGGCAGCCGGCCAGGGGTGGCGCGTCGGGCAGGGAAACGCCGGGCAGGCGCATGGCGTCGAAATCGGCAAAAGCCTCGCGGATGACCAGGCCGCTGCCGGGCAGCCGTCCCAGTCCCCGCCACAGGGCGTCGACCGGCGCAAAGACCTCGTCCATGACCGCCCGGGCCTTGGGGTTGCCCTCGTCGGCCACCACACGGGTGTAGGCGTTGACCACGGCCGGCTGGCCGCTTTTGCGCATGGCCACGATTTCAAGCAGCGCGGTCAGGATGTCCAGGGGCTCGAAG
>JBKICS010000078.1:0-9079 GCA_046567015.1 Acidobacteriota bacterium
CCCCGGCCGCCGGAGGCATTCCCCCTCTTCTGCCTTCCCCCCCCTCCCTACGCCTGGGCGCAGTCGGCGGGATCGCCGCGCAGTTTGTCCAGGCCGTGGGGGATGGCCGGCAGGATGGCGGCCAGGGTTTCGCGCACGGCCTTGGGCGAGCCGGGCACATTGACCACGATGGCCTGGCCGAGGGTTCCGGCCACGGCGCGCGAGAGCATGGCGTGGTGCGTTTTGGCCAGGGAGGCCATGAGCATGGCGGTCTCGAAACCGGGCAGGCGTTTTTCGATGACCGCCAAGGTGGCTTCGGGGGTGGTGTCGCGGGGCGACAGGCCGGTGCCGCCTGTGGTGACCACGAGGTCGAAGCCCTGGGTCAGGGCCAGGTCCACGAGCAGGGCTTTGAGCTGGGCCGGCTCGTCCGGCAGGAGGTGGCCCTTGGCCAGGCACAGGGACAGGGACTTAGCGCAGATTTCGGCGATGGCCGGTCCGGCGGCGTCGGCCCGAAGGCCTTGGCTGCCCTTGTCGCTTAAGGTGATCCAGGCCAGGGCCAGGCCGGTCTTGGTGGCGGTGAAGAGCCTTTCGCCGGCCGGAAGTGCGCCCAGGACCAGGGCCTGGGCGCACAGCGCCCGGCTGGCCGGGACGTCGCCCTCGCCCGGTCGGCTGGAGACGCCGATGATCTGGAGCGCCGGGCTGCCGGCCGGGGGGATCAGGGTCGTGCCCACGGTCAGTCGCGGCAGGCGGCCGGAGGCGACCAGGGCCGGGACGGACTCGGGGGCGTCGGTTTCGAGGATGAAAATCCGGTCGCCTGCGGCGACGTCGAGCGCATGGGCGGCGGACAGGGTGAGGTCGATTCCCATGGGACATCCTTTGCGGGCCTTGCGGTTTTTTTGTGGTTGGGTCAAAAGCGAGCCAACGATACGTCCGGGACGGACGGCTTATCAAGTGAGGAAAACGGATGAAAGGCATCATCTTGGCCGGCGGCTCCGGTACGCGGCTGTATCCCATCACCCGGGTGGTGAGCAAACAGCTTTTGCCCATCTACGACAAGCCCATGATCTATTATCCGCTGTCAGTGCTGATGCTGGCCGGTATCCGGGAAGTGCTCATCATTTCGACGCCGACGGACTTGCCGCGTTTTGAGGAGATGCTCGGCGACGGCAAGAGCCTTGGCATGTCATTTCACTATAAGGTACAGCCCCGGCCCGAGGGCCTGGCCCAGGCGTTCCTTCTGGGCAAGGAATTCATCGGCAACGATACGGTCTGCCTGGTGCTCGGAGACAACATCTTTTACGGCCAGGGCCTGGCCTCGGTGTTGCAGCGCTGCGCCAAGCTCACCGAGGGCGGCATCGTCTTCGGCTACAAGGTGCGCGATCCCAAACGCTATGGCGTGGTGGAGTTCGACTCCGACAAAAACGTCATCAGCATCGAGGAAAAACCCGAGCAGCCCAAGTCCAAGTTCGCGGTGACCGGGTTGTATTTTTACGACAACGACGTGGTGTCGGTGGCCGAGGGGCTCAAACCGTCGCCCCGGGGAGAGCTGGAGATCACCGATCTCAACAACGTCTATTTACGGCGCGGCAAGCTCAAGGTGGAATTTCTCGGGCGCGGCTATGCCTGGCTCGACACCGGCACCCACGAGTCCCTGCTGCATGCCTCCAGCTTCGTCCAGGCCATCCAGGAACGCCAGGGCGTGCTGGTGGCCTGCCTGGAGGAGATCGCCTACCGCATGGGCTACATCGACGCCGGGCAGGTGGCGGCGCTGGCCAAGGACATGCTCAAAAACGCCTACGGCCAATACCTCATGGAGACCATCCACGAGGGGTAGACCGGCGCTTGCCGTGTGGCCGCAGCGGCGGGGAGGCGGCTCCCCGCCGTTTTTTTGGGCCCGGGGCCGGACGGACAGAGCGGCCGACGACGGCGCGACAGCGCTGCGCCGCGCGGGACGCCCGTCTGGCCCATGCAAAAAGCCGCCCGGAGGCGGCTTGAAAGCATACGGACCGACAGGCGTCGGATGCGGCCTAGTGGTGGTCTTCCTTGAGGAACTGGCGGATGCGGATGAAGGCCACGGTGACAATGATGGCCATGTAGATGTAGATGGCCGTCACCCCGAAGAAGCCTTGCTCGGTGGAATGGCCCATGTTCGTGACGAGTTCGGAAACCATGCTCATAGCCTCTACTCCTTCGGGTCGGATAGCGTGAAATTGGTGACAAAGTCCATACTCTGGAGCGGGGAGGGCGTCAACCTCCCGCTGGATTTTCCCTGGGTAGGCGGCCGGGGGTGGCCGGCCGGACCCGGGGTGGGGGAGAGGCCAGGGGGCTGCGACGGAGTGCGTACTGTCCAAGCAGGTTGAAAGATGCTTCCGTTTTCCGGAGAGCCGAGTTAGACACAAGCATGGTGAGGTTCTCCGTGATGCATATGTTTCGCCGACAGCTCCTCCGGGGCATGCGCGCGGCCGGGCTGGCCGGGTTGGTCACGTCCTTCGTGCTGGCGGCGGCCTATGCAGCGGCTTCGGACTGGCCGGCGGCCCTGGGGTCCGGAGAGGACGCTTACACACTGCATCTGTCCGTTCGGACCCTCGTCATCGTGGCGCTTCTGCTCGGGCTGCTGGCGGCCTGGCCATTGGCCCAGGGCCGTCGGCTGCGCCGGGAGCTTGCGCGCCAAAGCGGCGCGGCGGCCCGGGCCAGGGAGGAGCGCGACCGCACCAACCAGGCCCTGGTGGCCTTAAGCGCCGTCAATCATGAATTGATCCGAGCCAGGGACCGCGACAGCCTGCTGGCCCGGGTCTGCCAGTCGCTGGTGGACAAATCCGGCTACACTCTGGTCTGGGTGGGCCTGGCCGAACCCGGGCCGGACAAGCGGGTGACGGTTGCGGCCCGGGCCGGCCTGGACGCGCCCTGGCTGGATGCGCTGGGGGTGCGTTTTGACGATTCGCCTCAGGGCCAGGGCCCCATCGGCACGGCCATCCGGGAAGGGCGCGTGGTCTTGATGCCGCATCTGCAACAGGCTCCATTCTTTAAAGATTGGCCGGACCGGCCGGCGTCCTTCAGCCATTATCAGTCGGCCATGTCCTTTCCGTTGCAGGTGGCCGGCCGCACCGTCGGGGCCATCAGCATCTTTGAAGCGGCGCAGCGGGATTTCGGGGACGAGGAAGTCTCTCTGCTCACGCAGATGGCCGACGACATCGCCTACGGCCTGGGGTTCTTGCGTCTTGCCCAGCGGCGGGAGCGGACATCCCGGCTGTTGCGCCAGGCCTTGCTGTCCAGTTCGGCCATGTCCCGCACGGCCCTGGATCTGGCTCCGGGGGGGCAGGATCTGCGCGAGATGGCCGCGCGCCTGCTGCACCACGCCCTGTGGCTGACGGGCAGTCCGATCGGGGCCGTGGGCCGGGTGAGCTGTCCGGCCGGCCGGTTGGACTGGCTGGCCGTGACCCTGGCCGACGGGCTCATCCGTCCGATGCGCGCCGAAAATTGCGACCTGTTTCCCGACAACGCCGGGGAGTTCGGCGGTCCTTTCGCCGCCACGCTCAACAGCGGCAAGGTCACGCTGCACAACGCGCCGGCCAGCTGGGAAGGCTTTGGACCCAATGTGCCCGGCCTCGATCGGGTGCGGCGTTTCCTGGCCGTGCCGCTGCGCCTGTCCGGCCAGGATGCCAAGGGGCTGATCCTCCTGGCCGACGCCTCCGGCGACTATGCCGAACGGGACAGCCGGGCCGTGACCCGGCTGGCGGTCCTGTTCGAGATGGCGGCGACCCGGCGCTGGGTGGAGGAGGAGCTGATCGCGGCCAAGCGTCGGGCCGAGGCGGCAAGCGAAGCCAAGACCCAGTTTCTGGCCAACATCAGCCACGAGTTGCGCACGCCCTTAAACGGCATTCTCGGCATGGCCCAACTGGCGGTGCTGGAGGGCAGGACCGAGGGCCAGGCGGAATACTGGCAGACGGTGCGCGACTCCGTCGACCGGCTGGTCGAGATCGTGGACAATCTGCTGGAGCTGGCCAATGTCGAGTCGGGTTCGCTTTCGCCCATGTTGCGCGAGTTCGGCCTGAGCCGGTTGCTGGATTCGCTTCGCAGCACGTTCTCGGTGCGGGCCGGGCTGGCCGGACTGACCTTTCGCCTGGACATCGACGCGTCGCTTCCCGACAAACTGCTGGGCGATCCGTTCCGGTTGCGCCAGATCCTGTCCAATCTCATCGACAACGCCATCCGTTTCACGCCCACCGGCGGCATCGTTGTGCGGGTGCGCCGCTTCGATCCGCCGCAACCCGCCACGGTCCGGCGTATTTTCGTGTCCTCGGATTTCAGCGGCGTGAGCCTTATTTTCAGCGTGGCCGACACCGGCATCGGCATCGCGCCGGACAAGCAGGCGGCCATTTTCGAGAGTTTCACCCTGGCCGAGGATTACCTGACCAAGCGCTACGGCGGCACGGGCATGGGCCTTTCCATCGCCCGCCGGCTGGCCGAGCTGTTGGGCGGCAGCATCTGGGTGGAAAGCCAGCCGGGCTATGGCAGCACCTTTTACCTGACCGTGCCGTTCTGGCCGGTGGCTGCGGCAACGGACGGGGACGACGCGGACGTGTCCGAGCCGGCGCAGTTGCCGGCGCTGCGGTTCATGGTGGTGGAGGACGAGGCCATCAACCGGCTGGCCCTGGCCCGGGGGCTGCGCAAGCTCGGCCACGACGTCATCGAGGCGGGCAACGGCGAGGACGCCTTGCGCCGGTTGTCCATGGAGCCGGTGGACGTGGTGATTATGGACGTGCAGATGCCGGTGATGGACGGGCTGACGGCGGTGGCGCATATCCGCAACGGCGAGGTGCCCGGCGCGAGCCGCCATCTGCCGGTGGTGGCGTTGACGGCCTACGCCCTGGAGGGCGACCGCAAACGCTTCCTCGAAGCCGGCATGGACGAGTTCGTGACCAAGCCGTGCGACATGGAGCAGCTCCTGCGCGCCGTGGCCAAGGTGCTGGAGGGGCGGCCGGTGCTCAAACCAGCCGCTGCCGGTCCAGGCTCCGCAGATTGACCGCCTCGGCCAGATGCTCCACCCGCAGGTCGGCCTCGCCGTCGAGGTCGGCGATGGTGCGGGCGATGCGCAAAATCCGGGTGTGCGACCGGGCCGAAAGCCCCAGCCGCCGCACCGCGCCTTCCAGAAACGCATGCCCCTCGGCCGAAAGCCGGCAGTGCACGGACAGATGCCGGCCGGAAAGCCGGCCGTTGACCGAAAGCGGCTGCCCGGCGTAGCGCGCCGCCTGGATCTCCCGGGCGGTCAGGACGCGACCGCGCATCACCGCCGAAGTCACCGGCGAGGCCTCGGCCTTGAGATCCTTGTACGGCACCGCCGGCACCTCCACCTGCAAGTCGATGCGGTCGAGCAGCGGCCCGGACAGGCGCGAACGGTAGCGCCGCACCTCGGCGTCGCCGCAGGTGCAGGCGTGGCGGTCATCGCCCAGATAGCCGCAGGGGCAGGGGTTCATGGCGCACACCAGCATGACGTCGGCCGGATAGGACAGGGACACCGCCGCCCGGGCAATGGTCACCTGGCCGTCTTCGAGGGGCTGGCGCAGCACCTCCAGCACCGATTTCTTGAACTCCGGCAGCTCGTCGAGAAACAGCACCCCCCGGTGGGCCATGGACACCTCGCCCGGCCGGGGATACGACCCGCCGCCAATCAGCCCGGCGTCGGAAATGGTGTGGTGGGGGCTGCGAAAGGGGCGCACGGTTAAAAGGCCCTCGCCGTCGAGGCGGCCGGCCACCGAATAAATGGTGGTGACCTCCAGGGCCTCCTCGAAGCCAAGCGGCGGCAACACCGTCGGCATGCGCTTGGCCAGCATGGTCTTGCCCGAGCCCGGCGGGCCGATAAACAGCAGATTGTGCCCGCCCGCCGCCGCGATTTCCACCGCCCGCTTGGCATGCTCCTGGCCCTTGACCTCGGAAAAATCCTCGGCAAAGGCCGCGTCCACCACGTCCGGCACAAAGGGCTGGGGCACGACCGGCGAAAGCGGCTCCTCGCCGGTGAAAAACCGCAAGGCCTCCACAAGCGTCCCGGCGGCATAGACGGACAGCCCCTCCACCACCGCAGCCTCGCGGGCGTTGCCGCGCGGAACCACGATCCCCCGCGCTCCCTCGCGCCGGGCCCGGGCGGCAAACGGCAAAATGCCGGGCACCGGGCGCAGCTCGCCGGTCAGCGACAACTCGCCGGCCAGGAAAAACCCCTGCGTCGCCTCGGCCGGAAAGGCGTCCACGGCGGCGAGCAGGGCCAGGGCCAGGGGCAGGTCGTAGGCCGAGCCTTCCTTGCGCATGTCGGCCGGCGCCAGATTGACCGTGATGCGCGCCGGCGGCAGCTTGAGCCCGGCATTGCGCAGGGCGGCAAAGACCCGTTCCTTGCTCTCGCGCACCGCTCCCTCGGCCAGGCCGACCATGGAAAACGACGGCATGCCCTGTCTGGACAAATCCACTTCCAGGGAGACGGGGTAGGCCTCGATGCCAAGCAGGGCGGCGGTGCGAATGGTGGAAAGCGTCATGATGCGTAAAAATCGATACCGTGGCTCCGCTACCGGCGCAAGGTTTTTGGGAGCCTTGGGCTTTTCATTTCAGTGCGGCGGTGGTACCTGCAACAACGTGTCATATCCTGGCCCCCGTGCATCCTCTGACGCAGCGGAAGTCCAACGGCAATGAAACCCCCTCGATCTTTCCTGACGCGGTCCGTCGGCGGCGCGGTTCTGGTGACGCTGGTGTGCGTCAACACCGTGCTGTTGGCCCTCTTCGGCGTCATCGACTATTTCGGGGAAAAGCAACGACTGCAGGAAGGGCTGCGCTACGACCTGACCGTCATGACCGAACAGCTCGCCGCAAGCCTGGGCGAGCCGCTGTGGTTCATGGAAAGCGCCCATGTCGAGCGCCAGGTGGAAGGGGCCATGCGCAACGACCGCGTGGCCGCCGTGGTGGTCACCGATCCGGCCAGCGGCGCGATCCTCATCGGGCGCAGCCGGGATCGCGGCTGGCGTCCCTCGCCGGTGACCTTCCCCCCGGCCCTGGAAAACGCGGTCAGCGCAAAAAGCGACATCTACTACGGCGACGCCCTGGTCGGCACGGTGGAAGTCCAGATGACCCGGCGCTTCATGGACGAAACGCTCGGGCGCACCCGGATGTTCATGGTGCTGCGCATCCTCAGCCTCAACGCCGCCCTGGCCGTCGTCTTGGTCATGGTGCTGCGCCGCCAGATCATCGGTCCCCTGACCCGCCTGGAGCGCTACGCCGTGGCCGTATCCCAGGGCGGCAGCGCCGATGCCCGGCCGGCCGATCTCCACGGCGAACTGGACAGCCTGTCCCGGGCCATGGAAGAGATGGTCCACCGCATTTCCGCCGCCCAGCGCAAGTACCGGGACATTTTCGAACACGCCACCGAGGGCATCTTCCAGACCACCCTCGACGGACGGTTGCTTTCGGCCAACGCCGCCCTGGCCCGGATGATCGGCTACGACACCCCCGAGGCCATCATGGCGTCCATCACCAATGTCGGCAGCCAGCTTTACCAGGACGCGGCCGACCGGGACAGACTGCTCAACCGGCTCATGGACGAGGAGTCGGTCACCGGCTTCCAGACCCGGTTTACGCGTCGCGACAAGCAGGCGATCTGGGTGCTCGTCAATATCCGGCTGGTGCGCGACGACGCCGGCACGCCGCTGTACACCGAAGGCACCGTCACCGACGTCACCGCCCGGATGCGGGCCGAACGCCGCCTGGAAATCCTCAACCGGCATCTGCGCGAAGCCGTCAAGGAACGCACCGGCCGGCTCGCGGTCAAGGCCGCCGAGCTCGAAGCCGCCAACGTGCGCCTTAAGGAACTCGACCGGCTCAAATCCGGCTTCCTGGCCACCGTCTCCCACGACCTGCGCACACCGCTGACCTCCATCATGGGGTTCGCCAAACTCATATCCCGGGACTTCCAGAAGTTTTTTAGCCCCTTCGCCACCGGTCACGAACGCCTGGCCCGCCAAGCCAACCGCATCGCCACCAACCTCGCCATCATCGAAAACGAAGGCGAACGCTTAACGAGGCTTATCAACGACTTTCTCGACCTGTCCAAGATCGAAGCCGGACGTGCCCAATGGCGCGATACCCAGGTCGATGTGGCCGCCGCCCTGACCCGGGCCGCCAACGCCGTCAACGCCGATTTCGCGGCCAAGCCCGACGTCCGTTTGAGCATGCGCATCGCCGAGGATCTGCCGCCCCTGTGGATCGATCCCGATCGGCTCACCCAGGTGCTGGTCAACCTCCTGGGCAATGCCGCCAAATTCACCGACGAGGGCTCGGTCAACCTCCAGGTCGGCGTGGTCGACGGCTGGCTGCGTGTCGAAGTTTCGGACACCGGGCAAGGCATCCAAACGGAATCGTTGGAAAAAATATTCGACAAGTTCCACCAGGCCCAGGCCGGCGATACCGTCGAGGAGACCCGCCGCCGCAAGGGCACGGGCCTGGGCCTGGCCATCTGCCGCCAGATCGTCGAGCACTACAAGGGGCACATCTGGGCCGAGTCCGATCTGGGACGCGGCAGCACGTTCATCCTGGAACTCCCCCTGGCCCCGCCGCCGGCCGCTACGGCCGCCGCTTCGGCCGAAGCCTAGCGTTGCATTCACGAAAAGAGAACACACGCGATCTCCGCAGGCCGCGGCCCACCCCGCAGGCCAACTCCCCCGGCGGTTCCGGGCATCCTCGGAGGTTCTCCGTGCTTTTCCCCGCCGGGCGCGACCCGCCCGGCCAGGCGGCGTTGCCCGCAGGCAGTGAGGCCGGGGGCGGACGCGGCGGCGCGGCCGGCCGGAAGGACTTGTCCTTGGCCTGTGGTTGCGGCAGGATGGAGCCTTCAGGGGAGGTCGGCATGCAGTTTGGACGATGGTTTGGCGGATTGCTTCTGGGCTGTTGCCTGCTGTGGGCCGGGGCGGCAACGGCCCAGGCCCAGCCGGCCAAGGATCCGTCGCGCGAGGCGATGTTGCAGACCATCGGCTTGCTGGCCGGGCAGGGCTTGACGCTTGGCCACGAAGCCCTGGCCGGGCTGGCGGCGCGCTATGACAAGGGGCTGGCGGACCGGGCGGCGGCCGGCCGG
>JBKICS010000079.1:0-6629 GCA_046567015.1 Acidobacteriota bacterium
CTGCCGCGACGCGAGGAGGTTTTCATGTTGCGTATGGCTGTTGGGCACGCCAAATGTCTGGACGCGGGCTGCGCCATACGCGGCGCGGTGGCCTCCTGCCGCCAGGGCCTGGGCGGGCTGGAACCCGCCGGGCTGCTCCTTTTCGCCGGCGTCGGCTACGACCACGAGTCCATGCTCGCGGCCGTGGCCGAGGCTTTTCCCGGCGTGCCGCTGGTCGGGGCCACCTCGGCCGGCGAGCTGACGTCGGTCGGCGGGGTCACCGACGACGCCGTGCTTCTCGTCGCCCTTGGCGGCGAGGGCATCCGTTGCGCCGCCGGGGTGGCCCGGGACTACGACGGGCCAGGGGATGATGTCCGGGCCGGGGCGGCTGCGGCCGCGTCCGAAGCCCGCGCCAGGCTTGCCGACGATCCGGCGCTGTGCCTGGTCTTTCCCGGCCGCGGCCGGGGCGGGGTGCAGGACTACTGCCAGGAGCTCAGCGCGGCCCTTGGCCCGGGCTGCCTGGTCTTTGGCGGGGTGTCCGGCCGGCAGTTGGCCGACCCGCAGCCGGTGCGCCAGTTTTTCGGCCAGGAATCGTTGCGCCATGCCGCGCCGTTTTTGCTCGTCTCCGGCAACCTGCCTCTGGCCATGCGCCTGTCCCGAGGCTGGCGTCCCGTGGGCAGCCGCGCCAGGGTCACCGGCGTTTCGGGCACGGTGGTCAGCCGCATCGGCGACCGCTCGGCCCTGGATTTCTACCGCCACTACCTCGGTCCCCATGCCGAACCGGCGGTGGAACTGCCCCTGGCCGTGGCTTGCGAAAAGCACAACGATTTCATCCTGCGTTCGCCGGCCTTTTTCAGCGAAGGCGACGGCAGCATCCAGTTCCCGGCCGGCGTCCCGGAAGGGGCCATGGTGCAGCTGGCCGAGGCCACGCGCGGCGAAATGCTGGCCGACATCGGGGCCATGGCCAAGGGGCTGGCCGCCGAGGTCGCCGCCGGACTGTCCCCGGCCGGCGTCCTGCTCTTTTCCTGCTCCACCCGCAAGGATATCCTCGGCACCAAGGCCGTGGAAGAAGTCGAACGTCTTACCGCCGCCCTGCCGGCCGGGACGCCCGTGGCCGGGTTTTATTGCCTGGGCGAAATTGGCCCTTCCGCCCCGGGGTTGCCGCTGCACCTGCAAAACGGGTCGCTTATTGCCGTGCTCCTCGGCGGCGAGCTGGTCCCCTCCGCGAGGAGCCTTGCGCCGCCCGAGTTGCCCTGTCCGGCCGGCGAAACCGAGGCGCTGCATCGTGAGGTCCGCTCCCTGACCCGGGCCCTGGCCCGGGCCACCCAGTCGCGCGAACGCCTGGAGGCCCAAAAAGACCGCTCCCAGGCGCTGATGCGGGTCATAAACGACGAGATCAATACGGCCAAACTCGAGATCCAGCGCAAAAACGAGCTGTTGCGCCAGGCCCTGGCCCTGGCCGAGGAGGTGCAGCGCAATCTGCTCCCCCAGGCCGCGCCCGGGCTGCCCGGTTTCGACATCGCCGGCACGAGCTTATATAGCGACGAAACCGGCGGTGATTATTACGATTTCATCCACGCTCCCAACGACCAGCCCGGCCGCTTCGGCGTCATCATCGGCGACGTCACCGGGCACGGCATCGCGGCGGCGCTGCTCATGACCACGGCCCGGGCCTTTTTGCGCATGCGCTCCTTCCAGCCCGGCTCCCTGGCCTCGGTCATCGACGACGTCAACCGGCTCCTTTGCGCCGACCTGGCCGATTCCGGCCGGTTCATGACGCTTTTCTACCTGGCCATCGACGTCGAGAAAAAGCGCCTGCACTGGGTGCGCGCCGGCCATGACCCCATCATCCTCTACGACGCGGCCACGGGCCTGGCCAACGACATCCCGGACAAGGGCGGGCCGCCGCTGGGGATCGTCACCGAGGCCCGCTACGCCGAAAACAGCGCCGCCGGGTTCATTCCCGGCCAGGTGGCGCTGCTGGCCACCGACGGCCTGTGGGAAGCCCGCAACGCCAGGGGCGAGATGTTCGGCAAGGACCGGGTGCGCGAACTGCTCGGTCGCCACAGCGAGATGTCCGCCGCCGACCTCGTCGCGGCCGTGCTGGAGGGGCTGCGCGAGTTCCTCGGCGACGACCAGCCCGAGGACGACGTGACCCTGGTCGCCATCAAGGTGCTGCCGGAGTAGGGGATGTATGCGGAGAAGAGAAGGCGGAAGAGGCCTCCAGCGGCCGGGGGGATGATCCCCCCGGACCCCTGCACTTGGAGAAGTTTTTAAGGGGGTATCGGGGCTGGCTGGCAACCTGGTCGGTTGTGGGATGGGAGACGCTGCTTGCGCTCGTGGGACAGGGCGTCGTCTTTCAACAAGAACAGGTGCGATCGCCGGCCGTCGCGCCCGAGCCGGACCGCAGGCCCCGGGCGAATTCGCCGGGCGTGGTCCCGAAGGCCTCCCGAAAGGCGGCCACGAAGGCCGAGACCGATTCGTAGCCGCTTTCCAACGCCACCGACGTGATGCTGACCCCCGCCTCCAGATGGGCCAGGGCGGCCAACAACCGCTGCCGGCGTCGCCATTTCCCGAATGACATGCCTGTTTCGGCCTGAAACCGACGCGCCAGGGTCCGCCCGGTCATGCCGGCGTCCCGGGCGATTGTTTCCATGGGACGGGCGTCGTCCGGGGACGCGGCCAAGGCGCGGCAAATGCCGACGAGCCGGGGATCGCTCGGCCAGGGCAGGCTGAAGCCGGCCTCGGGCAGGGTGGCGAGCTGGTCGAGCAGCACGGCGACGAGCCGCCCGGCCGGACCCTCCTCGTCATACTCCGGGGGCAGGGCGGCGGCGGCCAGGATGAGCTCCCGGGCCAGCGGCGAAACCGTCAGCACCAGACAGCGGGGCGGACAGAAAATTTCCTGGTCGGCGCGGATATACAGGCTTCGCATCTCGGCCGGCTGGGTGGTGGTTACTTCGTGGACCATGCCCGGCGGCAGCCAGACGGCGCGCCGGGGCGGCGCCACGTGGCTGCCGGTTGGCGTGGCCACGGTGAGCACGCCCTCGCCGGCAAAGGAGAGCTGGCCAAAGGCATGGCTGTGCGTCCGGGCCAGGGAGCCGGCCGGCAGGGATTCGCTGCGGGCGTAGACCGTGCGGGGAAGATGGGTGAGCTGCGGGGGCTGGCGTTCCTGTGGCATGTCCGTTTCTCGCTATATGTTGTCATTTTGCCGCAAGACGGACCATGCGTCCAGGATTAGATGTCTGTCTCCCATCACTCTCAAGGAGACGGCTATGATCGGCAGGCTTTTGCGCAAGATGGCTTCGGACTGGTTTTTGGCGGGTATGATTTCGGCGGTGCTGCTGGCCGCCGCCTTCCCGACGTTCGGGGCGGCCGGCGGGGCCATGCACGCCGGCGCGGTCAGCGACGCCGGCATCTTCGCGGTTTTTTTCCTGCACGGGCTGGCGCTGTCCACCCGCAGCCTGCTGGACGGCCTGACCAAGGTGAAGCTCCATCTGCTCGTGCAGACGCTCACCTTCGTGGTCTTCCCGTTGCTCTATTTTCCCTTCAAATGGGCCTTTGGCGGGATCATTCCCGAGGGGCTCATGCTGGGATTTCTGTACCTGTGTGCCTTGCCCTCGACCATCTCCTCGTCGGTGGCCATGACCGCCATCGCCAAGGGCAATGTGCCGGCGGCGATATTCAACGCCACGCTTTCGAGCCTGCTCGGCATCGTGCTGACCCCGGCGATTATCGAGCTGGTCCAGGCCGGCGGCTCCTCCGGCGGGCTGTCTTTCGGCCAGGCCGTGGTCAACATCGCCACGTTGCTCCTGCTGCCCTTTGTCCTGGGGCAGCTGGCCCGGCCGGTGCTCGGCAACCTGGCCGCGCGCTACAAGAAATACATCAACACCTTCGACAAGCTGGTGATCCTGGTCCTGGTCTACAGCTCGTTTTGCGACTCCACGGCCTCGGGGCTGTGGCGCGACAACGGCCTGTCGGTCATTGCCATGACCCTGGCCGGGGCGGCGATCTTCCTGACCATGGCCCTGTTCGTCTCCTCGCGGGTAGCCGGTTGGATGGGCTTTTCCGAGGAGGACCGGATCACGGCGATTTTCTGCGGCTCCAAAAAGACCCTGGCCTCGGGCGTGCCCATGGCCCGGCTGCTCTTTGGGGCGCATCCGGCGTTGGGCCTGATCGTGCTGCCCATCATGTTCTACCACCAGCTCCAGCTCTTCGTCTGCTCGATCATGGCCGGCCGGTTCGCCGACCGTTTCAACACGGTCGAGACCGGCGGGAACGCCTTTGCCGGGATGCCGGCGGTCGAGCCCGTGCGGGTGCGCAGCTAAAAAACGGCCGGTCCCGGAGCCACGCTCCGGGACCGGCCGGATTATTCGCCCGCGCCAGCAACTCTCTAAAATCCTTCCCCATGTGGGGGGGCCGGGGGCCTCAGGCCCCCGGCCGCCGCCTCTTCCGCCTTCTCTAACGGGCCAGCCCGTTGTAAAAAATCCAGTCGTTGATGCAAAAAAGGCCGTCCCGGCTCACCGGCGCGAAGCGCACGGAGCGTTCGTTTCGGATTTCGCCGGCCTGGACGAACTGAAAGCCCACGTATTTTTTGCGCAGCGGCGGAAAATCCCGGATGCGTTTGGCCTCCAGGCGCAACGCGAGCCGCAGTGGCGTCTGTGTCCCGTGGGACAGATGCAGGTGGACCAGCAGCGGGTACTGCCGGTTGGCCTCGGTGAAATAGCCGTAGGCCGGGGCGTCCTGATGGATTTCCAGCATGAGTCCGCCGGCCGAGATATCCTTGATGATGCAGTGGGAAGCGCCGTCGGGGATGATGCAAAACGGGGCCGGCCATTTTTCGATATTGCCGAACTGGGTCCAGTCGGCGTCCGGGGGCGGAGCGGACATCTCGAACAGGCTGACCAGGGACGGGTCCATGGGCAGGCGTTTGTGTATGCGCCGGGTCAGCTCGAAGATGGCCGGGATGCGCAGCTCCACCAGACAGTGGGAGGGGTCGGTGCAGGAGACGGACTCGACCACGGTTCGAAAGTCGCAATAGGTGCTTTTGGTGTTGGCCCGGACCACGGCGAAGTAGCCATGGACCTCCTGGCCCGGCTGGGCGTCGTTGAGCCGGTTGCCGCGCGGAGATTGCACCACCATGGAGTCATCGTTGACGGCCCGGATGTGGCAGGGGTTGATGGCGGTATCATCCGGGTCGGTGAACAGGTTGAAATAGACGATGCTTTTCTGGTCCAGGGCGGCCAGCAGCACGGTGCGCTCGGACACCCGCAAGCCCCGTTTCGGGGCGTTTTTTTTCTCTTGCAAGGTCTTGACCTTGGCCAGGGTGCTGCGCAGCCAAAGCATGGCCGCCACCCGGTTGGTCAGATTCTGGGGCGGTTCGGTCCCGATGCGCAAGCGCGATTCGGGGAGCTGGCGGTTGGCTCTCTTGTCGAACTCGTCGATAAGGCGGCACAGCAGAGCCAGGGGATTGCTGTCCGGCGCGGCGCCGACGGCGGACTGGTAATCGGCCAGGGCGAACGCCTTGGGCGCCTCGCCCATGACCAGCACGCCGTAGCGTTCGCTGCCGGTCGGCTGGCGCACGGCCTCGAACAGCTCCTTGAACACGTCGAGGATGAACGTGGTCTTGTATTTGGCCTCAAGCAGGCGGGCGGTAAATTCGAAAACGGGTTCGGTGGAGAGGTCGAGCAGGGTCACCGTGCCGATGGAACGCTGGTACCAGTGGAAGGACTCGTCCACCCTGCCGGGCGGCACGATGACGTTGTCGCTGAGCTTGGCGACGTAGGGCTGGGTATTGAGTACCTGGCAATAGCCGTTTTCCCGCAGGGCGTTGAGGCTGCGGAGGGTGCATTGGCGTTTGTCCTCTTCATGGGACCACAGCCAGCAGGAGTAAAGCAACTCGCTGCTTATGAAATCCAGGAATCGCCGTCTGTTGAAATTGTTGTCCAGCAGGTTTTGCAGCGTCGGCTCGAATTGCCGCCGGTCGTTTTCGCACAAAACCAGGCACCGGTTGAGCAGCCAGCGCGGCAGGGCCTTGTCCTTGTCGAAGATGTAACGCTGTACCGAGGGGTCGATGGCCGTATCCTCGGTCGTGTCCAGGATGCTCTTGGCGATGCTGCCAAAAAGCGCCGCGGCCGCGTCGATGCGTTGTTGCTGGCTGTCCGTTGGCGCGGTCAACGGGGCAAGGCGACCGAAGTGCAGGTCAAGATTGGTCTGGATGACGGGAGTCAGCGAATCTCTCATGTGCTATGACCCTGCACCAAGCATTTTGACGTCCGCAAGGCCGCACGATACCAAACTGTCGTCTTTTGGCAAGGCAGGCCCTGACGGGCCGGGGAATATTACGGCAGGGGGGCGGTTATCGCATCGCGGACCGCCCAACCCAGGGCGTCGTGGCCGGCATCGACCCGCACGAACCCGTCGCGGACAGGGCCGAAACGGACAAGGCTTCCAGGCTTCAGGTCGAAAAGCGCCTCGGCCGCCGCTTCCGGGGCGCTGCGGGCCGGGGTTTCGGCCGTGACCACGGCCCGGGGGGCAAGCTGCGGGGCCAGGGTCAGCCAGCCGGCCTCCGCAGCCAGCCACAGGGCGCAGGCCCCGGCCAGGAGCCAGACGCCCCGGGGCAGGCGGACGGGGCAGCGCAGCCCGATCAGGGG
>JBKICS010000080.1:0-11692 GCA_046567015.1 Acidobacteriota bacterium
GGCCCGGCCCCGCCGCCGAACAGGTCGGCCGGCGACGGACCGCCCGGCAGCACCGTGGCCACGATGGCGGTGTAGCCGGCCACCGCTCCGGTCACCAGCGGGATGCCGAGGTCGGCCGCCGCGGCGGCCAGGGCCGGGCGGTCCTTGAGACCGCCCAGGGCGTCCACGGCCACCTGCGCCCCGGTTAAAAGCGACTCCATGCCGGCCCGGTCCAAAAAGACGTCCCGGGCGACGAATTCCACCGACGGGTTGACGGCCGCCGCCCGCTCGGCCGCGATTTCCGCCTTGGGCCGGCCCAGGGCGGAAAGGCGCGACAGCAACTGGCGGTTGAGATTGGTCTCCTCGAACACATCGCCGTCGGCGGCGTGGATCACGCCCACCCCGGAGCGCACCAGGCATTCGAGCAGGCCCCCGCCCAGGCCCCCCAGGCCGATTAGCCCCGCCTTGGAGCGCAGCAGCTTCGCCTGCTCGGCCAGGGAAAAGGCGGCCAGATTGCGGGCGTAGCGCAGGGGGCAGATGCCGGCGGCCAGGGCGGCCAACTCCACCTCGCGCCGGGGCAAGGCAAAGCGCTCGGCCAGCCCGGCCACGGCGGCGGCCTCCAGAAAGCGCCCCGGCCGGCCGTCGGGATAGGGCAGTTCCCGGCTGGCGGCGGCCAGGGCGGCGGCCAGTTCGGTCGCAGGGGCAACGGGTGCGGCGGCCATGGGGGCTCCTTCCGGGGCTGGTCTCGGGGCGTGTCTCGGGACGCGTCTGGCACGGTCGTGTCGGGACGCCCTGCTAGCCTCCGGTGATGGGGGGAACGAAGGAGATGGTATCGCCCGGGGACAGCGCCGTCTCCAGGGTGGCGGGGTTGCCGTTGACCAGGACCACGCCGACGGCTTCGGTTTCCAGGCCCAGGCGGTCGGCCAGCTCGCCGGCGGTTTCGCCGGGTCCGATCGAGGCCACCCCGCCGGGAGGGGCGTAGGGGGCCAATGTCGCCAGGGCGCGCACGGTAACGGTATCGCTCACGCTTCACCCTCCGGGGCATCCATCCAGCGGGTCAGGGCGGCGATGATCTTCTGGGCCTGATCGCGGCTGGATATGCCGAATTTGGATTGCATACGGTAGGTATCGCCGGATTTCTTGTAGCGACGGATGGCGTAGCGGTCGGGGCTGTAGGCCTCTTTTTTCGGATCCCACTGGACGAAGCGGAAGATGATGGTGGTCCAGGCTCCGCGGGTGAGGATGACCTTGTCCAGTTCCTTGGTCAGCTGGACGCCGTCTTCCTCGTAATTGACAGTCAAATCATCGATGGTTTCGGCCACGTCGCACCTCGGTTAAGGGTTTTCGGACTGGTGTTGCAGTTGGGAATCGCGTTCGCGGCGACGTTCCTGGAGCCTGGCTTCGCGACGGGCGGCGGCTTCGCGGTTGCGCCGGCGGTCGGCCTCGGTTTCCAGCAAAAGGGGCGGCACGGCCTGGGGCCGGCGGTCGGAATCGAGGGCCACGTAGGTCAGATAGGCCGAGCCGGCGTGGCGGGTCTCGCCGGTGATGGGATTTTCGCACTCCACGCGCACGCCCACTTCCATGGAGGTGGCCCCGACCAGGTTGACGCTGGCCATGAAGGTCACGACCTCGCCGATGTAGGCGGGTTTCAAGAAGTCCATGCGGTCGATGGAGGCGGTGACCACGGCCGAGCGGGCGTGGCGGATGGCGCAGATGCCGCCGGCAGTGTCGATATATTTGAGGATGACGCCGCCGTGGACGTTGCCGGCCGGATTGGCGTCGGAGGGCAGCATGCGCTGGGGCATGATCACATGGCTGGCGGAGACGGGCTTGGGCTCAAGCGAACGTTTTTCCGGTGCGCTCATTTTACGGAGTACCCCTTTTCCTTCATGCATTCGTCGATGATGGCCTGCTGCTTGTCCTCGGCTTCGCCGGCGGACTTGACCAGGGCGGTGGAGACGGTGGCCCGGGATTGGCATTCGCTGTAGTCGGCGTCGACGGTTTCCTGGGGCACGTTGTCGGCATGGGGACTTAAGCCGGCGCAGCCCAGGGCCAGGGAGGCCAGGGCCAACGAAACGGCGACGGCGAACGGACGAAGCAGCATGGGGAGCCTCCTTGCGGGCCGGATGGCTTGCGAGCCGGGATGGCCGCTTCCAAGCCTTAGCGTTCCCGGGGGGTGGGGGTCAATGCGGGGAGGCGCGCCTGGTGTGGAAAGATGCCGCCCGAGAGTCGGCGCTGGACCGCTGGAACGCTATACCGTAAGAGACGATTATCCCGGACCGCTCGGGCCAACGGCTGGCGCACCTGTTTGCCTGGGGACTGACGCCCTTCTGGCCAAGGATCCCGGGATCGGCTCCAAGCCGACGAAGGCCACGTCGGAGACGGTGTTCGACAAGCCGTCGCGCCGGGCGGCCATCCGCCTCCGCCGCTTTCGCATCGCGACCCGGGGCTTCCACGAAAGGAGCCGCGAAACACCCGACGCCAAGCCCGACGCCATCCCCCCACGATGACCGCTTCATGACCCTGGCCGGCTTTTTGCATCACTCCGTCCTATCGGACAGCGAGGTGTGCCATGATCCTGAGAACGCTATTTCTGTGTATCGTCTTCCTGTCTCATGCGGTTCCGGTCCTGGCGACCACCTATGAGGTCGGACCCGGCAAAACCTATGCGAACATAGGCGACGCCCCCTGGGAAAGCATGGGCGCGGGCGACTTGGTGCTGATCCACTGGCGGGATACCCCCTACCAGGAAAAATGGGTGATCGCGGTCCAAGGCACCGAGCAGCAGCCCTTCACGGTTCGAGGCGTGCCCAACGCCAACGGCGAGCTGCCCGTCATCGACGGCCGAAACGCCACCACACGCAGCAGCATCAATTTCTGGAGCGAGGCGCGCGGGGTCGTCAAAATCGGCGGGGCGAATATCCCGGCCGTGGACGAGCCGAGCTGGATCGTGGTGGAGAACCTCGACATCCGAAGCGGCAGGACACCCTACCAGTTCACCGGGCGAAACGGTCTCACCAATTATGCCAACAATACCGCCGCGCTCTATGTCGAAAACGGCCGGAACATCATTATCAGAAACTGCACCCTGCGCGATTGCGGCAACGGCCTCTTCGTAGCGCAGGCCACCCGGAACATGCTCATCGAAGGTTGCCGGATCTACGACAACGGGATCGAAGGAAGCATCTACGAGCACAACACCTATACCGCCGCAATCGGAATCGTCTATCAGTTCAATTACTTCGGACCATTACGTACCGACTGTCTGGGCAACAACTTAAAGGACCGCTC
This sequence comes from Acidobacteriota bacterium, assembly GCA_046567015.1. Classification (GTDB taxonomy): domain Bacteria; phylum Desulfobacterota; class Desulfovibrionia; order Desulfovibrionales; family Desulfovibrionaceae; genus Solidesulfovibrio. Next base: position 3,271 of record JBKICS010000080.1, read on the forward strand.
CGCCGGCCTCATCGTCCGGAACAACTGGATCGAAAGCGGCAACCGGCAGCTTGACCTGGTGGACGCCGAGGACGGTTCAGAGATCGTCAATGACCCCGGCTACCGCAAGACATTTGTGTACGGCAATGTCTTGATCGAACCGGATAACGCCGGGAACAGCCAGATTCTCCATTATGGCGGCGACAGCGGCAATGCGAGCATCTACAGGAAAGGAACCCTGTATTTCTATCACAATACGGTCATCTCGACGAGATCAGGCAACACCACCCTGCTACGTCTCTCAACCAACGAGGAAACCTGCGACTGCCGCAATAATATCGTCTGGACCAGCGCCCCGGGAACCTCCCTTGCCCTGCTCGACCAAACCGGAGTGCTCCACCTTTCTCACAACTGGTTGAAAGCGAACTGGACAGACAGCCACAGCGGGCTTACCGGCGCCATCCATGACGATGGCGGCAACATTACCGGTGAAGCCCCCGGATTCGTGAATGCCGCCACCCAGGATTTCCATATCGCCCCCTCGTCCCCGTGCATCAATGTCGGCACTGCCTTGCACCCGGACGCGTATCCAGTCCTTTACCAGTACAAGAAGCATCAGAGCTGCGAGCCCCGGATTTCCAATGGCAAGCCGGATCTGGGAGCCTTCGAGGCCAAGGGCGGTTGGACGCCCCCCCTGTTGTTGCTCCTGAAATGACCGTCATTTCGGCCGGCAAGGTGGCCCGTCGCCAGAGTCGGCTTGGGGCGGCGTTTAAGGAAGAACCGATGGTCATGCGGACCGAGGGCGCGACCGGCCTTGCCGGACTTCAAGACTCCTGGCGATCGGCAGGAACCTCCACCCTCACTTGGGCACCCCCTCGCAGCCCACATAATTAACCAACGAAACAGTTGTCATAGCATCGACATTGACGCCCCGCCCCCGGCCGGGTATCGGGCTTGCTTCCCGAGCACCGCCAACCTCGCCCCGCCGGCCGGACGCCATGCACCCGAACCATCACACCCGCATCTTCACCTTCGAATTCATCGGCCTGTGTCTGCTGATTTTCCTGGCCTACTGCAATATTTCGGTTTTTTACAGCCTCTACGTCTATTTCGAGACGCTGGGCGTGCCCCAGTCCTGGCGCGGCGTGCTCATCGGGGCCTCGGCCCTGGCCACCATGAGCGCCTACCTCGTCGTCAGCCCGTTTTTAAACACCCGAAACGCGGCCAAGGCGGCGGCGCTCGGCATTGTCGTCCTGCTGTGCTGCGGCGGGGCGTATCTGGTCGCCGTGTCGCCGGCGGCGCTGCTCGCCGTGCGCCTGGCCAACGGCCTGGGCGTGGCCCTGGTCTCGGCCGGGGCCATGACGCTGCTCGTGGCCGTCATCCCGCCCACCCGCAGCGGCCAGGCTTTTGGCATCTATTCCGTGGCCATGCTTTTGCCCTATTCCGTCATGCCGCCGTTGTTCGACTGGCTCTCGCCGGCCCATATCGGCTATCCCCAAGGCTATGCCCTCGTCGCCCTGGCCCTGGCCCCGGCCCTGATCGTCCTGGCGGTGCTGGGACGACGCGGCGGCAGGCAGGCCCACACCGTCGCGAACCGGCCGACCCTGGCCGCCATGGCCCAAAACGCCCGCCAGCGGCCGGTCTCCCAACTGCTGGCCGTCAACGCCATGTATTACCTGAGTTTCGCGTCGCTTTTCTTCCTGGCCAAGAGTCTCTTCCTGGCCCGGGGGCTGGCCGGGGTGGGGATCTTTTTTTCCATACAGACCGGCTGCATGATCGCGCTTCGCGTCTTTGCCAACCGCATCTTCGACCTGGTGCCGAAAATCCAGCTCATCCGTTTCTGCTACGCCGTCACCGGCGGAACGTTCCTGCTGCTCTACGGCAGCCGCACCCAGGGACTGGCCTATCTGGCCGCCGTGCTGCTCGGCTGCGGCATGGGCGTCGGCTCGCCGTCGCTCAACGCCTTCATGTACGAGCTGTCCGCCCCGGAATTTAAAAGCTTAAACGCCAACCTCATGATGCTCTCGCTGCAAGGCGGCAGCTTCCTCGGCCCCATCCTCGGCAGCGCGGCCGTGGGACTCTACGGCTACGACGGCTTTCTGCTGGTCGGGGCCGGAGCCTGTCTGCTCGGCCTCGCCATGAGCCTGGGCCTCGGCGCGGCCCGGCCAGCCTAAAGGAAGAGGCCTTCGGTCGCCGGCCGCCGTTTCCCGTTGATATTCACTCCCTTTTGACGCAACATGCAGGTAGGGACCAAAAGCAGCACGTTCATACCGCTCACCGCGTGCCGGGGATCGACATGCAGGATTGCGACAAGACGAAAGAGCAACTGCTCGCCGAACTGGCGGCCGCCCGTCAGGCCATGGATCAGGCCGGGAAGCTGGGAGAAGACGAACGCTTGCGTCTGGAATCCGAACTGGAGATCAGCAACAAGCTGTTTGAATTCATGGGAACCCATGCCGCGCTGCACCCGATGCTGGCCGAGGTCACCCGGCTCATGCGCGACTGGTCGGGCTGCGAAGCCGTGGGCATACGGCTCAAATCAGGCGACGCCTATCCGTATTTCGAGACCAACGGATTCCCCAGGGCATTCGTCGAAGCGGGAATATGCCTGTGTTGCTTGACTGCCCTGGGACAGTTCCCGGGGGATTTCTCCAATGATCACGACCTGGAATGTATGTGCGCCAAGGTCATCCATGGCCACTCCGATCCGGCCCGGCCCTATTTCACGAAAAACGGCAGTTTCTGGACCAACAGCACCACCGATCTGCTCGCCTGCGCCAACGAATCGGACCGGCAAACCCGGACCCGCCACCACTGCAACGAAGCCGGCTACGAATCCGTCGCCCTCATCCCCATCCGCCACGACGCGGAAATCCTCGGACTCCTGCAGTGCAACGACCATCGGCGCGACAGATTCGACGTGCGGCGCATTGCCCTCCTAGAACGCCTGGCCGCCAAACTGGCCTTTTTCCTGCGACACCAACAGGCTCTTGAGGAACTGCGCACCAGCAAGGAACACCTGGCGGCGTTCATGCACACGGCCATGGACGGGGCCTGCCTGACGGACATGGACGGACGCCTGCTCCAGGTCAACGAGGCCTATTGCCGCCTGAGCGGGTACACGGAGGAAGAGCTGCTCAAGCTGCGCATTACCGACCTGGAGGCCAGCGAATCGCCCGAGGAGATCGCGGTCCACATGCAGCGAATCAGGACCAGGGGCGAGGACTTTTTCGAGACCCGTCACCGGCGCAAGGACGGCAGCCTGGTTGACATCGAGGCCAGCACCCAGTTCAAACCCTTCGAGGGCGGCAGGATCGTCGCCTTCATGCGCGACATTACCGCCCGCAAGCAGGCCATGGCCTCCCTGCGCCAGAGCGAGGAGCTGTTCCGGTCGCTTTTCACCTCCATGACCGAAGGCGCGGCCATCCACCACCTGCTCCACGACGCCTCGGGCGCGGCCAGCGACTACCGCATCCTCGACATCAACCCGGCTTTTGAGCAATTTACCGGCCTGGACCGCGCCGAGGCCCTCGGGGCCCTGGCCAGCCAGCTCTACAAAACCGGCCAGCCGCCGTTCCTGGACATCTACGCCAAGACGGCGGCAACCGGCCAGCCGACCCAGTTCGACGCCTATTTCGCGCCCATGGACAAGCGCTTCGGCATCTCGGTCTTCGCCAGCGGGCCGGATCGGTTTGTCACCATCTTCAAGGACATCTCGGAACTGTGGGCCCTGGAACAGACCCGCGACTTCCTGGCCACCTGCAGTTCGGGCCAGTCCGGCCCGAATTTCTTCCAGGCCCTGGCCCGTCATCTGGCCGCCACGCTCAACATGGATTACGTGTGCATCGATCGGCTCGAAGGCGAAAACCAAATGGCCCGGACCCTGGCGGTCCAATACGACGGCCGCCTGGAGGAAAACGTCGTCTACGCCCTGCGGGACACCCCCTGCGGCCAGGTGATCGAACAAAAAGTCTGCTGCTTCCCCCGGGACGTCCACCGCTTCTTCCCGAATGATCAAATCCTCCAGGACATGCAGGCGCAAGCCTATGTCGGCGTCACCCTCCGGGACTCCGGCGGCCGTCCCAACGGACTTATCGCCGTCATCAGCCGCCGCCCCCTGCAAAGCACCAAGCTGGCGGAATCGATCCTCCAACTGGCCGGAGCCCGGGCCGGCAGCGAACTGGAACGGCTCGTGGCCGAGGAGTCCCTGCAACTGGCCAAGGAACAGGCCGAATCGGCCAGCAAGGCCAAGTCGGAATTTTTGGCCAACATGAGCCATGAAATCCGCACGCCGCTCAGCGGCATCATCGGCATGTTGCAGCTCATGGGCGCAACCGATCTGGACGACGAACAGCGAAAGTTCCATGCGGCCGCCCTCAAGTCCTCCACCCGCCTGACGCGGCTGCTCTCCGACATCCTGGATCTGTCCCAGATCGAGGCGGGCAAGGTCGTCCTGCAGGAACAGGAGTTCGCCATCGCGCACCAGCGGGAGTCGGTGCTGGAACTGTTCGAGCTGGCCGCCCGGGAGCAGGGGGTGCACCTCGCCTTCGCCATCGACCCGGCCCTGCCGACGCGGCTGATCGGGGACGAAACCCGGCTCGGACAGATATTGTTCAATCTGGTCGGCAACGCCGTCAAATTCACGGAGAAAGGCCAGGTGGCGGTGGAGCTCTCCCCGCTTGCCTCCCCCAATCTGGCCGGATTTCACGTCCTGCTGCGCGTCGGCGACACCGGCATCGGCATTTCCGACGACCAACTGCGCCATGTCTTCGAGCCCTTTGGCCAGGTCGAGGGCTCCTACACCCGCCGCTTCCAGGGGGCCGGCCTTGGGCTTTCCATCGTGCGCAAACTCGTTGCCATGATGGGCGGCACGCTGGCCATCGACAGCGCCGAGGGGCAAGGCACAACGGTATATTGCTCCCTGCCCTTCACACTCCCGGCGGTCAGCCCGGACCGCGCCTCACGCGCGGCCAACGGCCTGCCCCCGGGCCACGACGTCCCGTTGCGAATTCTCCTGGTGGAGGACGACGAGCTCAGCCGCCTCACCGGCCAGCGCATGCTGGAAAAAGCCGGCCATGCCGTGGCGGTTGTGCAGGACGGGGAACAGGCGCTTGCCCACCTCGCGGCCCAGGCCGTCGATCTCGTGCTCATGGATGTCCAGATGCCGGTCATGGACGGGCTGGCCTGCACCAGGGCCATCCGCGACGGTGCGGCCGGGGAAGCCAACAGAAGCATCCCGATCATCGCCATGACCGCCTATGCCATGACCGGCGACCGGGAAGAATTCCTGGCCGCCGGCATGAACGACTATCTGGCCAAGCCGGTGCAGATGCAGGCCTTACAGGCAATGGTCGCAACTGTGGCGATAGCGGCCGGACGCGGCGAGAAGCCGTAAGCCCGCGTCGTGCGGCCAAGCGGCATCCGGGTTCGGGCCTGTGCGCCCGGTCGCGGAGAAAGGCCGCCAGCCCGCCTGCCGGGGAGCGCGGCGGACCGGGCCGGAGCGCCGGGTCCGCGCCGGACTCGCAATCATGGCCTGCCCCTGTCCCCTTCTCCTGCGTTGACGCGAGGTTTCAGGCCACGCCCTGGCGATGGCCGGCCGGTCCCGGTCCGCATGCGGCATTGACGGACGACGAAGCCCGAGCTACGACGTTACTCCTTCATGAAAAAGAAATTCTTGATGACCTGCCTGGCGGTTTTGGCCGCCATCCTCGTCTCGCGGCTCGTAGCCGTATCGGGACTCTACACCCCGTTTTTACTGCATAATTTTTTGGCCCTGTATACCAATCCGGTCAGCGGGTCGCCCAATCCCGTCAGTGTGTTGCAGGTGCGCCCCGGTTTCACCGGGCGTTGGCTGTCCGGCGACACCCTGCTGCGCCTGCCCTGCCCGGCCGTGGACGGCTCCACCCTCGTCCTGCGGGCCGTGTCCCCGGAAAACGACCAGGCCGTGGAGGCCATCGCCAACGGGAGCGAGCACTACCGCTTCACCCTGCATAACGACGCCCCGACGGACCTGCGTATTCCGGTGCCGGCCGGACCGCGCCAGACCTGCGCCGCCGAGGTGCGGCTCGTTTCCAAGACCTCCCGGCTGCCGGGCGATGCCCGGGATCTGTCGCTTTTTATCGACACGCTGGCCTACGACCCCTGCCCCATGGACGAGGTGCATGCCAGCAACGGCGCCCTGTTCGCGAAGGGGCAGACCTGGCCCGTCTACCGCGACGTCCTGCCGGACGTTTTGGGCCAGCTCGCCCACGGCGTCCTGTACGGCTGGGACGCCGCCTGGTACGTGGGCCTGGCCCAAAACGGCTACAGCTTCAAGCTGGAGACTCCCCAGCGCCAGTACAACGTCAACTTCTTTCCCCTTTATCCCCTGGTCGGCGTCCTGGCCCAGAAGGCACTTGGCCTCGACATGGACGTGACCCTGCTCATCGTCGCCAATTTCCTGTTTCTGGCCGCCCTGGTCGGCCTCTATTATTACGTGGCCGCCCGTTTCGACCACGACGCCGCCCTGACCGCGGTCACCCTGCTGTGTTTTTATCCGGGGGCGTTTTTCTTCTCCATCCCCTATTCCGAGTCCCTCATGCTGCTGCTGACCGTAGTCTTCCTGATCCTGGCCGACCGGAACCGCTGGTGGGCGGCGGCCGGCTGCGCCGCCCTGGCCTCGGCCGCGCGCATGATCGGGGTGAGCTTCTCCTTCGTCTTCGTCTACCGCTTCATCCGGGAAAAGGCCTGGCGCTCCCGGGAACAGGGCCTGCGCCTGGTCGGGCAAGCCCTGGTTTCGGTATCGGGATTCGCGCTGTACAGCACCTATCAATGGTACGCCTTCGGCACGCCCTTCGCCGCCTCCCACGCCACCAAAAACGCCTGGAAAGTACCCACCGAGGACTGGCTGTCCGCCATGCTCACGGCCAAGCCGCTGTTGACCTTGATCCACGAATTGGGCAGGAATCCCTTTTCGTTTTTTCACCTCTCGAGCACCAACATCCTGCTCTTCCTGGCCGTCATCCTGGTCTGCGGGCTTATGGCCAAGAAACTCGGCCCGGTGGCCACCATCGTCGCCTTTTCCCAGCTGTTCCTGATCTATATGTCCTTTGCCGGAATGAATCTCTTCTCCACCACGCGCTACATCGCGGTCATCGTGCCGTTTTTCGCCGGACTGGGCCTGCTTTTCAGCCGGCAGCTCAAGTGGTTCTACCCGGCGCTTGTGGCCTATTTCACGGTCTCGCTGTATCTCATAAGCTTCTTTTGGATCGCGGGCATTCTCTCATGACCCGGCGCGCCCCCTTTCCGGTCTGGCGCGGCGAGCCCAAGGCAAACGCCATACCCCCGACCCTCACGACAAACCACGCGCCCCCACGGCGCATTGCGGCACACCACTGATGCAAGACCTGCCCCCCTGCCCCCCGATACAATCGGACCGCCTGGAAGTTTCCGTGGTCATGCCCTGCCTCAACGAGGCCGACACCGTGGTCGTGTGCGTGCAAAAGGCCTTGCGGGGCCTGGCCGCGGCCGGGGCGACGGGCGAGGTCATCCTGGCCGACAACGGCAGCACCGACGGCTCCCAGGCCCTGGCCGAAGCGGCCGGGGCGCGGGTGGTGGCCGTGCCGGAAAAAGGCTACGGCAGCGCGCTCATGGGCGGCATCGCCGCCGCCCGGGGACGATTCGTCATCATGGGCGACGCCGACGATTCCTACGACTTCCAGGCCATCCCCCAGTTCGTCGAGAAACTGCGCCAGGGCTACGACCTGGTCATGGGCTGCCGGCTGCCGCCGGGCGGCGGGGCCATCGTCCCGGGCGCCATGCCGGTGCTGCACCGCCTCATCGGCAATCCGCTTTTCACCTTCATGGTGCGCAAGATGTTCGGCGCGCCCATAAACGACGTCTACTGCGGCCTGCGCGGCTTTTCCCGGGAGTTCTACCGGGGCCTTAACATGCGCTGCACGGGCATGGAGTTCGCGACCGAAATGGTCATCAAGGCCAGCCTGTTTGCCGGGCGCATCGCCGAGACCCCCATCACCCTGCACCCGGACGGCCGCAAGCAGCATCCGCCGCACCTCAAGACCTTCCGGGACGGCTGGCGCACCCTGCGCTTTTTCCTGATGCTGTGCCCGCGCTGGCTCTACCTTATCCCGGGCTGCGCGCTCATGCTGCTTGGCCTGCTCGGTTTTCTGCTCATCCTGCCCGGATTTACCCTGTTCGGCCTGGCCGTTGACCTGCACAGCCTGCTGGTGTGCGCCCTGGCCCTGCTGCTCGGCAGCCAGACCATCCAGTTCGGCATCCTGACCAAGCTATTTGCCGTGGGCGAAGGGCTGCTGCCGGAAACACCGGAGATCGCCCGCTTCCTGGCCGTGTTCCGGCTGGAGCGCACCCTGCTGGCCGGGGCCGGAACCCTCCTTGTCGGGCTCCTGCTCATCGCCGTGGTCGCCTGGCAATGGTGGCGGCTGTC
>JBKICS010000081.1:0-9044 GCA_046567015.1 Acidobacteriota bacterium
ACACTTACATGGACCAGTTCCAGACCTGGCTGGTGGGGCACAAGGCCGATAAGGAATAAAACGATCCCAACCGGGGCTGCGTCCCGGACGGAACCTGCGGCAAGGCCGGGGCGTCCCGCGACGCCCCGGCCTTGCTTGCGTTTGAGGGGGAGGGCGGGAAGAGGCCTGAGGAGTTTTCGCCCGGCATCGACACCCCTCAACAATTTTCCCCGTTGGGGGGTCCGGGGCTCAGGCCCCCGGCCGCCGGAGGCCTTCTTCTGCATTCCCTGCTTGCACTTCCCTCATCACTGGAGGCGCTCATGTTTGATTATCTGTCCCTGTCCGAGGCCGTGGCCGCGGTGCTGCGCGCCCGCAAGGCCGGCCTGGCCCGGGCGCCGGAGCGGCTGGCCGTGCCGGTCCCCGGGGGCGTGCTCCTGTGCATGCCGGCGGCCGACGCGGACATCGCCGTGGTCAAGACCATCACCGTGCATCCGGGCAACCGCGACAGGCCGGTCATTCAGGGCGAGGTGACGGTGATCGAGGCGGCCACGGGACGGCGGCTGGGGGTGCTCGACGGCCCGACCACCACGGCCCGTCGCACGGCGGCAGTGAGCCTGCTTGCGGCCCGGCGGCTGGCGGCGGACACGACCGGCCCCTTGCTGGTGGTCGGGGCCGGCGTCCAGGCCAGGGCGCATGCGAAAGCTTTCTGGCAGGGGTTGGGCGTGCGCGACATCGTCCTGGCCGGCCGCTCCCTGGCCCGGGTCCAGGCGGCGGTTGCGGCGCTTGGCGCGGCCGGGATCACGGTGCGAGCGGCGACGGACGCGGACGGGCTTGCGTGGGCCACGCGGCAGGCGACCATGCTGGTTACGGCCACCACCAGCCGTGAGCCGGTCATTGCCGATATCGTGCGGGATGACGCGTTTGTCTCGGCCGTGGGATCTTTTACGCCCGAGGCGGCGGAGCTGCCGGCTTCGCTGGTGGCTCGGGCGACGCTTTACGTGGACGACATGGTTTCGGCCAGAATCGAGGCCGGGGACTACCTGCGTTCCGGGGTGGACTGGGACACGGTGACGGGGCTCGAAGATGTGCTGGACGGCCCGCCGATACGCCACGCCGGTCCGGTCGTCTTCAAGACGGTCGGCCATGCGTTGTTCGATCTGGCGGCGGCACGGCAAGCCTTTATCGCGGCGGCGTCAGCCTGAGCTTTCGCCCGGCAGGGCACGGCACGTTGCCTTGCGGCACGAGACGACGGAGTAATCGTGGCACAGGCCAAGCGCTCACTCCGATTACCCTTCAATGCCGACCAACTTGCCACTCCCGCCACGAACCCCGGAACAAACTTCTTCCAGTCGGGGGGGCCGGGGGCCTCAGGCCCCCGGCCGCCGGAGGCATTCTTCCCTCTTCGCCTCCAGCATAGGCGGTCGGGGGCCTAGGCCGTGCCCCGAAACAGCCTTGCGCCTTTTTTGAGCGTTTCGGCCGTGCCCATGACGTAGACCCGGTCGCCGGCGTCGAGGACAAAGGGTCCGTCGGGGTTGGGCACGAAAGCGTCGCCGCGCCGCACCGCCGCCACGGTCAGGTCGTGGGCCCGGCGCAGGTGCACGTCCATGAGCGACCGTCCGGCCAGGGGCGAGGCCGCGTCCACGGTAAAGACCGCCACATGCAGGCCGGCCAGGGACTTGTCCGGCACGAATCCCGCCATTTCGCCAATGGACCCCGGCAGCATGGCCTTGTAGCCCTCGCGCCGGATGTCCTGGACCATGCGCTCGACGTCGTCGCGCGGCAGCATGAACTTGTCCATGACCCGGGCAAACACCCCGAGCGAGGCCTCGAATTCCTCGGCAATGACATCGTTGGCCCCGAGATCGAGCAGGGCGGCGATCTCGGAGTTGAACCGCGTGCGGGCCACGATATACAGGGCCGGGTTCTCGAAGCGGGCGATTTCCACGGCCCGCCTGGCCGCTGCCGCGTCGGAGATGACCACGGCCAGGGCCTTGGCCTCCTGGACGCAGATATGGGCCAGCACCCCGGGCTTGGAAGCGTCGCCGAAGATGATGGGCTCGCCTTTTTTCGCTTCGTTGCGCACCGTATCCGGGTTCATCTCCAAAATGACGTAGGGGATGCCGGCCGCCTTGGCCGCCCGGGCCAGTTGCCGGCCGCCCGCGCCGAAACCCAGGATGATCAGGTGGTCGCGGTAGAGCGCCGTGGGCGTGTCGTCGGAGGTCTCGCAAACCCCCAACAAGCGGCAGACGATGCCGGCCGCCCGGGGGGCCAGGGCGATCAGGAACGGGGCCAGCACCATGGTCAGGATGCTGGCGGCCAGGAATTTCTGGTAGAAATGCTCGGAAATGACCCCTTGGGCAAAGCCGGCCTTGGCCAGGATGAAGGAGAATTCCCCAACCTGGCACAAGGCCAGCCCGACGAGCACGGCGGTGCGGGTGGGATAGCCCAGGATGCGCGTGGCCGCCCCGGCCACCACGGCCTTGACGAGAAGCAACGCCGCGGCGGCAGCCAGAATCTCCCAGATGTGCACGGCGGCGGCCGAGACATTGAGCAGCATGCCGACGGAGATGAAAAAGAGCGACGTGAAGACGTCCTTGAACGGCAGCACGGCCTCATGGAGATTTTCCCGGTAGTCCGAGCCGGACAGGAGCAGGCCGGCCAAAAACGCCCCCAGGGACAACGACAGGCCGATGGCGGCGGTGAGCAGGCTGACCGCCAGGCAGATGCCGAGCGCCGCTAGGAGGAAGAGTTCCCGGCTGCGGGTACGCACGATGGAAAGGAGCAGTCGCGGCATGAGCTTTCGCGACAAGACCACCAGCAGGACCAGGATAAGCGCGCCCTTGCCCACGGTAAAGACGATGGAATTGGTGAAGCCGAAGGTGCTCCCGGCCAGAAGCGGCACGGCCAGGGTCATGGGCACGGCCAGCAGATCCTGGAAAATGAGGATACCAAGGCTCACCCGTCCGTGGGGAGCCTCCATCTCGGAGCGTTCCTGGAGTGTTTTGAGCACGATGGCGGTACTGGACAGGGCGGCCAGCATGCCGATGAGCACCGAGGAGCCGCCAGAGAAATCCGCGCCAAACAGGCAGGCGGCAAAAAAGACCAGCCAGGTCAGGCCCATTTGCACCGAGCCTCCGAGAAAGACCGGAAGCTTGAGGCGCGAGAGGTCGGCCAGGGAGAGTTCCAGGCCGATGGTGAAAAGCAGCATGATGACGCCGATTTCCGACAGGATTTCAACGCCGTGCACCGAACTGACCAAGCCCAGCCCGTGGGGGCCGCACAGCACCCCGGTCAGCAGCAGGCCGACCAGGGCCGGGATCTTGAAGCGGTGGCAGACCAGGATGACCACGACGGCCAGGCCGAAGACGATGGTGATATCGGGTAGAACGGGGATGTCCATGCGGGGGTAAGCCTCGAAGGTGGTTGGCGGTCAGGCGGTCGGGGGCAGGCTTGGCGTGGCGCGCGAAAGGCGTCTGGCGCGGCGGGATCAGGCCTTGAGGTCGTGGCCCACGGCTTCCATGCACTGGCGCAGCACGTCAAGCGAGCCCAAAAGCGCCCCGCGTTGGGCCGGTTCGACCCGCGCCAGCATGTCGTGGAACAGGCCGGCCATGAATTCCCGGACCTCCTCCCGGACGCGACGTCCGGCCGGGGTGAGGCTTAAAAGCGTCACCCGGGCGTCGGCAGGGTCAGGGTGCTTGTCGATGAGTTTGAGGCGCACAAGCTGGGTGGCCACGGCCGTGACCCGGCTCTTGGTCACGCCCAGACGTCGCCCGAGTTCCCCCGGAGCCAGATAGCGGTTTTCGCCCAGGGCGATCAGGGCGCGCAGGGCCGCCGGCGGCAGGTTGAACCGTTCGCTTTGCAGGGCGATGCGGGCCTGGCAGCAGGCGAAAAGATCTTCCACCGCTTCCTGCAGGCGTTTGGATTGGCGGGTGAGGAGTTCCGGGTCAGGGGGCGGCGTCGCGTCAGTCATAATGGTGAAACGTATGTGAGCGAGGCCGTGGCTGTCAATGCGTGGGGCCTGGGGAAAAGTGCGGACCGGCTTGGCTTTTTTTCGGGCGATGGGGTAGGGTGAGGCCACGGTTTCCGGCGGACGCCGGCGGTCGATGCCCTGAGGAGGTAGCCATGTCCCAGCCCAAGATCCCCTGGATATGCCCCAAGTGCCAGGCTGCAAACGACCCCGACTTCACCCACTGCCGACTGTGCGGCGAAGCCAACCCCGAAGCGCCGCCCATCGACGTGACCTGCGCCAGCTGCGGCACGAAGCATCCCGGCGGGAGCTGTTGCCCTCTTTGCGGCAGCGAGGAATTCTTGCAACTGTAACGACGACGCGGCCTTCGCGGGAGGCCGGTCCATGGACGTCGTATGGTCGGCCAGCCGACCGTCCCCGGCCATCCGGCAGGGGGCGGCCGGCTGGCCTTATTGCCGTTTTGCCCGGGTGAGGGCACGTTGCCCGCGAACGATCCGCTCCTGACTCTGCCGGCGAGGGGCAGGCGAGGGCGGCGTTGGCCGATGCGCGTTGCCGGGTCAGCCGGCGCGTTTTGGACGGGCCTTGGCACATTCCAGCTTCCAGGCCAAGGAGGCCATGGCGATGGCCACGACCAGCAGGCCGGCCAAGGCGTGGAACACCCCGGCCACGCCGGCGGCCAGGACGGCCGGCGGCGCGCTGGTGAAGTCGGCATGGCTGGCCACGGCCCCGGAGGCGGTGACGATGCCCGAAAAGATCGTGGCCACCAGCGGCAGGCCTGTGGACTGGCCGAACACCCGGGCGTAGTTGGCCAGGCCCGACCCCACGCCCAGCCGGTGCGGCGGCATCTGCCCCATGATGGTCGAGTTGTTGGGAGCCTGGAAGATGCCGATGCCGAGCCCGACCGGCATGGAGCGCAGCAGATAGCCCCACCAGGGCGTGTGCTCGGTCAGCGTCCCCAGGGCCAGGCAGCCGCCAAGCAGGATGATCAGGCCCACGAGGCTGATGCCCCGGGCGCCGTAGCGGTCGGCCAGGGAGCCGGAAACCGGGGCGGTGATGGCCATGGAGGCCGGCAGGATCATGAGCAAAAGCCCCACCTGCGTGACCGTATGCCCCTGCCCCGATTGCAGGAAAAACGGCATGATAAAGCCGCTGGCTCCGGTGATGAAGACCAGCACCGACATGCCGAGCGAAAGCGAGACGAGTGGGTTGGAAAAAAGCGACAAGTCGAGCATGGGGGCCGGGCTCTTGCGTTCGACCGCCACGAAGGCGGCCAGGCCGGCGGCGCTTACGCCCAGCAGGCCAAGCGCCGTCGGATCGGACGGGCCGTTTCGCTGCATGAAGGTCATGCCCAGGCAGTAGCTGGCCAGGGACAGACAGGCTAAGAGCGCGCCCGGCACATCGAATCGTTCATCCGTGCGCGCCGGCGGCAGGGACGGCATGTAGCGCCGCACCACGACCATGGCGACAAGCCCGATGGGCACATTTAAAAGGAACATGGACCGCCAGCCGGCCAGCCCGATGAGCACCCCGCCAAGCGGCGGCCCGATCATGAGCCCCATGGCCACAGTGCCGCCGATAAATCCCAGGGCCCGGCCCCGGCTGGACGGCGGCGCGATCTGGGTCACGATGGCCATGCCGAGCGACTGGCTCATGGCCGCGCCAATGCCCTGCAGCGCCCGGAAACCAATGAGCCAATACACCGACGGCGACAGGCCGCAGCACAGTGATGCAAAGATGAAAATAATCAATCCACTGAAAAAAATACGTTTTTTATCCCGCATGTCGCCCAGGCGCGAGATCAGGAGCAGCAGGCTGGCAATGACCAGCACGTAGCTTAGAATCACCCACTGGATGGTGGCGAAGTCCGTGTGCAGGGTGTCGGTCAGGGTGGGCAGGGCCACGTTGACGATGCTCATGTCGAGGGTGGCCATGAAGACCATGATATTGACCCCGAGCATGGCCAGGGCCGGGCGGGCCTGGGCGGGCGAGCCGGGGGAAGAGTGCGTCTGATTCATGGGAAACGGCATCCTTGGGCTCAGTGAAGCCGGTCCCCGTGTACTCCATGCGGGTACGGCGGGGAAGGAAATTATGGAGCGGCCTGGGCCAGGCGGTGGTCCAGGCTGCCGTTGGTCACGGCGGCGAACAGCCAATGGGTGAACCGGGCAAGCGATGCGGCGTCGGTCCGGCGCGACAGGGGATGGCGGGCCAGGACGCGGTCCATGGCCGGGGGCAGGGCGGCATCCTCGGGCAGGTCGAGATAGCGGGCCTGGGCCTTGAGTTTCTGGCCGACGAGGTTGACTCCCCGGTCGATGAGCAGTTGCAGGGGGATGTCGCAGGCGAGCTGCCATTCCAGGTCGATGAAACGCACGTCGCCCGTGTCGGGGTGGCGCAGCACGTTGCCGGGATGGGCGTCAAGCAGGCTCCCCGGCAGGAAGCCGCCGGCCTCGTGGCCGGCGTAGAGCGTCTCCCCGAGCTGGTCGCGGCAAAAGGCGGCGAATCCGGCCGCCCCGGCGGTCGTGGCCGGTCTGGCCCGGGAGGCGGTCAATTCCATCCAGTCCGTGACCAGCCGGGCAGCCCGCACCGGATCGCCATCTTCCACGGCATCGAGGACCATTTCCAGAAAGCTCTGATAGCCCAGGTGGTAGGGCTCGACCGCCTTGACGTGCTGGCGTCCGGCGGCGAACCGGACCGGGGGCAGGTGGTGGAGGTTTCGCCGGGAAACCGTCACGCCGCCTTGTTCGTTGTCGGTAAACCGGGTCATGGTCTGGAACCGCGGCGGACAGGAATCGGCATTGACGGCCACGGCCAGGACGCCGCGGTTGGCGGCCAGCATGGGCGCGTCCTCCCGGGACGCGGCCAGGACCAGGAAGGAATTCATGAAATGGCCGGCCACGCCCCCGGCCAGGGCCGAGCGCAGGAACTGGCGCTCGCCGAAGTTTGGGGTCGCCCGGCCGCCGGGGTCGACGGTGGGAAGTTCCAGCAGCGGCAGTACGGAAAACCCGTCGCGAGGCAAGGCCGCCTCGGCCACGACGCTGTCCGGCATCTTGTAGTCCGGGGAAGGGTAGAACCAGCGGGTGGCGGGAAAGCCGGCCCTGGCCAGCATGGCGGCCAGGGTCGGCCGGTCGAAGGTGCGCACCCCGGGCCGGCCGGGATAGCCGTTTATGCCGTCATGGGGCCGGCCGGTGTGGTCTTCGGGCAGCCCGGCCAGGTACTTGTGCCCCATGCGGTTTTCGATGGCCAGGATCAGGCAGCCGTCGTCGGCCAGATAGCGCCGGGCCTCGGCCAGCAGCCGGTCGTAGGGGCGTGGCCCGTCCACGAAGGCTCCGGCGTATTCGAGCACGCCGATAAGCGTCGCCACGTCAAAGACGCCGTCATAGGGCAGGCCCACGGCGTTGGCCGTGACGATTTCCAGGTTCTCGGCCCGCCCCAGGCGGGCTCGGATGACGGCGGCCCGGCCGGGCGCGCCTTCCACGGCCGTGATTCGGTGGGGCAGGCTGGTCAGATGGGCGGTCAGGGCGCCGCAGCCGGCCCCGAGTTCCAGGATGCGGCCGCCCGGGCCGAAATCGAGCCAGGAGACGAGGGTCTTGCGGCGGGGCGAGAGGTGGTAGCGCACGGCCCAGGGCGCGTCCTTGGGGTAGAGCTCGTATTCGTTGACCGAGTTCTCCTCGAAAAAACGCAGGAGATAGGCTTCCGAGCCGTCGCTGTAGCCGATGTCGCCGTCCTGTTCGGTCATGCGCAGGCATCCTTTCCGGTGAAGCCGCGACGCCGCCGGAAAAGCCCCGGCCGGGTGTCGCGGCTAGTGCCGGTCAAACCAGTCGCCCAGGCGGTCGCAGGCCGTTTCGATCTCGGCGTCGTCGCCGCCAAAGGACAGGCGCAGGCTGCGATCACCGCCCGGACCGAAACTGTCGCCGGGAATGGTGATGACCCGGGCTTCGCGGATAAGCCTTGTGGCCACGTCCATGGGCGCGTCCGGCCGGTCGTAGCGGGCCATGATGTAAAACGCGCCGGCCGGGGCATTGTAAGTGATGGCCGGCATGGCGTCGAGGCGGGCCATGATGCCCCGGCGGCGCCTGGCCAGGGTGGCCAGGAATCCGGCGTAGATGTCCTGGGGGCCGGTCAGCGAGGCCAGGGCGGCGATCTGCGACGGGGTCGGGGCGCAAATGGCGGTGCAGTCGTGGACCTTGAGCATTTGCCCCATGATGGGCTCCGGGGCAAAGGCAAAGCCCACCCGCCAGCCGGTCAGGGCATAGCGCTTGGAAAAACTGCCCACGGCCACGAGGAGCGGGCGCAGTTCCGGCAGGCTGGCCAGGGAAAAGGCCGGCGCGTCGTAGGCCAGGGCGTCGTAGGTGTCGTCGCAAACGACGTACAGGCCGTGACGCAGGGCCACCTCGGCCACGGCCAGCAGGTCGGCCTTGGCAAAGACCGAGCCCGTGGGATTGTGCGGCGAATTGACGATGATGGCTCGGGTGCGCGGGGTGACGGCGGCGGCCACGGCCGCGGCGTCAAGGCTCCAATCCTCTCGACGTAGCGGCACGAAAACCGGACGGGCCTCGGCCAGGAGCACCTGCTCCACATGGGAGGGGTAGAACGGTTCGGGCACGATGACTTCGTCGCCGCGCTCGCACAGGCACAACACGGCGCACAACAGCGCTTCCATGCCGCCCACGGTGATGGCGATCTCGGTCTCAGGGTCGGCGACGAGCCCCTTTTCGGCAGCGAGCAGATCGGCCACGGCCCGGCGCAGCGCGGGCATGCCGGGCTGCAGCGAATACTTGCCGGCCCCGGGCTCATCGGTAAGCGCCCGGTACACGGCCAGGGCCACATGGGGCGGCGTGGCAAAGGACGGCACGCCCTGGCCGAGCGAGGCGCAGCCGCCGACCTGGCTGGCGAGCATGGGCATGAGCTTGGTGGCGGAGATCTTGATGTTGTGGGCGCGCTGGCTGAAGCGGTAGGGCAGGCTGGTCACGGGAACTCCATGGCGAAACGCCGGGCCACGGTGGCGGCCCGGTTTACGGCAACGGGAATGAAACGGGCGGCTAGGGTGTGACGATCTTGGGATGGGCCGGGGCCGGAACCGGAGCGGCCAGGGCCTTTTCGT
>JBKICS010000082.1:0-6100 GCA_046567015.1 Acidobacteriota bacterium
TTTTGGGGGGCGGCGCAAGGCCGCCTGCCGCTTGGGTTTTGGGACGCGCCCAAAAATTGTGCACAGCTGTGAAAGCTTTTTCCACAATACCATCTGCTCTTATCTCTATTTTCCTCAATCTCAGTTAAAATATTTCGTCTACCAACATGCATCTTTTGGGTTGACCACCCCTCAAACCCGCTTGGCCCTTGCCTTTGCGCCTCCTTCACCCCTTGGGCAATCATGCACACGTCACGAACAATCCGTTCATTTTATTAGGAAAAAAGATTTCCCGGCATATTCCGACACCTTGGCGACACACATAAAAAAACCCGCCACGGAACGCGGCGGGTAGGAAAAAAGACGGCGGAAAGCCGAATTTCGGGAATTAGGAGGAAATGGAACCGATTTCCCCGAGGCGCGGATAGCGGCCGCAGGTGAATCGCTCGGCCTCGGGGCAGTAGCCAAGCCGCTCGCAGCGCGCCCCGGCCCGGGCGAAGATGACCGGCAGCGCCTCCCGGGCAAGCCGCAGCATGGCGAGCGCCATGGCCCGGATCTCCCACTGGGCCCGGGCGCAGCAGCGCAGCTCGAAAAAGTGCAAAAGCGAGCGGCAGTTCATGGTCGCGACCACCTTGGTCTCGCAGGCATTGGGCAAGACGAACCGGGCGTCCTCGTTGGCCTTGTCTCCCCGGCCGTGGCGGGTGAGGATCTCCTGCAGCTCGCCGTAGGCCGCCCCGGCCTGTTCCATGGCCGCCTCGAAGCGCTCCCGGGCCTCGGGAATGGCGGCGATATGCGGCGGCAGCACGTAATCGAACCCGGCCGCGTCCACGTAGCGTTGGGACTGCTGGGAATAGCTCGCGATGCGGTGCCGCACGAGCTGATGGCTCAAGGCCCGGGACACCCCGGCTATGGCGAATGTAAACGAGACGTGCTCGATGGGCGACTCGTGGCCGGAATCCAGGATGCGGCCCACGAAATCGGCCTGCTTCTCGGCCGGAATCTCGCCCGAGAGCAGGCGCGGCCACATGTCGGCCACGTAGCCGGGGTGGTAGCACTGGCGGAAGGCGGCGTAGATCAGCGCCAGGGCGTCGGGGGTATGGGCGAGCAATTCCACGGAAAGCCGTGTTGCGGGCATGGTCGTATCCTCTCCGGTCCTTAGAGCAGCCGCATCTTCAAATGGGCGTAGGCCTTGGCCGTGGCCACCCGGCCGCGCGGCGTGCGTTTGATAAGCCCGCACTGGATGAGATAGGGTTCGTAAATCTCCTCCACCGTGCGCACTTCTTCGCTAATGGCCACGGCCAGGGTTTTGACCCCAACCGGCCCGCCTTCGTAATGGTTGATGATCGTCTCCAAAATCTTGCGGTCCATCTGATCCAGGCCGCTGGGGTCCACGTCCAGGCGGGAGAGCGCCGACTTGGCCAGCTCCTCGTCCAGGGTGGCCGCCCCGGCCACCACGGCGAAATCGCGGGCCCGGCGCAGCAGCCGGTTGGCGATGCGCGGCGTGCCCCGGGAACGCTCCCCGATGACCAAGGCCCCGCCCGGGGTGATGCCGACGCCGAGGATGGCGGCGGCCCGGGTGACGATGCGGGCCAGCTCGGCCGGATCGTAGAATTCCAGGCGAAAGATGACGCCGAAACGGTCGCGCAGCGGCGAGGTCAAAAGCCCCAGGCGCGTGGTGGCCCCGACCAGGGTAAACGGCTCCAGGTCGATGCGCACGGTGCGCGCCCCCGGCCCCTGGCCGATGATCAGGTCGAGCTTGAAATCCTCCATGGCCGGATAGAGGATCTCCTCCACGGCCGGCGGCATGCGGTGGATCTCGTCGATAAACAGGATGTCTCCCCGGCGCAGGTTGGTGACGATGGCGGCCAGATCGCCGCAACGCTCCAGCACCGGCCCGGTGGTCTGGACCAGGTTGACCCCCAGTTCCGAAGCCATGATCTGGGCCAGCGTGGTCTTGCCCAGGCCCGGGGGGCCGTAGAGCAGGCTGTGGTCCAGGCTGCGGCCCTGTTCCATGGCCGCCCGCAAAAACACGCGCAGATTGGCCCGCAGGTCGTCCTGGCCGATGAAATCATCCAGGCGCGAGGGCCGGATGGTGTCGTCGATGCCGGCTCCCTGGGCCACGATGCCGGACGGCGGGCAAACATCCTTGTCCATGCTCATGCCTTGGCCGCCGCCAGACGTTTGAGGGCCTGGCGCAGCGCCCCGGCCACGTCGAGATCGGGCTCGTCGTCAAGGACCGCACCCGCCACTCGCCGGGCCTCGGCCTCCTGGTAGCCGAGGTTGGCCAGCCCCGCCGCCACGTCGCCGAGCACCCCGCCGGGCTGGGGCAGGCCGGCAGCCGGACCGGCAGCGGCCGTGCGGCCTTCGAGCTTGTAGGAGAGCTCGATGAAAATGCGCTGGGCGCTTTTCTTGCCAATCCCCGGCACCCGCACGAGCGCCTCGGCGTCGCCGGCGGCAACGAGGCGCAGCAGGTCGTCGGTGGTAAACTGCGACAGGATGGACAGCGCCGTGCGCGGCCCGAGCTTGCTGATGCCGATAAGCGCCCGGAAGGTCTCGCGGTCCTCAAGGGTGGCGAAGCCGAACAACTCCAAGGCATCCTCGCGCACCACGGTGTGGACGAACAAGGCCGCCTGGCCGCCCACGGCCGGAAGCGAGGCGGCGACCGGGGCCGGCAGTTCCAGCTCGTAGCCCACGCCGCCGGGCGTGAGCACAATGGCAAAGCGTTCCCGCCGGGCCAGCACCCGGCCTTCGATATAGCCGATCATCGCGCCCCGCACAGGCGGGTCAGCCGCCTCTGATTCAAGTGACACACGGCCGCGGCCAAGGCGTCGGTCGCGTCCACGGCGAAAGTTTCCCGGCATGAAAGCACCCGCGTCACCATGAAGGCCACTTGTGATTTCTCGGCCCGGCCCGTGCCCACAAGGCTTTGCTTGATCAGGGTCGGCTCGTAGGAAAAGACCGGCAGCCCGGCCACGGCGCAAGCGGCCAGGGCCGCGCCCCGGGCCTGGCCGAGCTTGAGCGCCGTGGCCGCGTTCTTGGAAACGAACACGTTTTCCACCGACGCTTCCGTGGGGCCGTGGCGCTTGATGAGTTCGGCCACGGCAGTGAAGATCACACCCAGGCGGCTGGGAAAATCGGGTTGGGAAGCGGTGCGCACGACGCCGGCTTCCAGCAGTTCGAGCACGCCCGAGCGCTCGCGCACAAAGCCGTAGCCCGTGGCCCGCGACCCGGGATCGAGCCCGAGGATGATCGTATCGCCGCCCTTGTGTTCCATGCCCGTGGTCCTACCTTTTGTCCGCCTCGCCTGCCAGTATAAAAAACCGACCCCGCCGAGGCAAACCGGACATCGCATGGCCCGAGAAACAAGATCCGGGAGACAGCCGCCTCCCGGACCCGTATGCGCCGTGCGGCGCGAGCGTCATTTTATCGAGCTACTGTCGTGCTGGGCAGATTCGTCTTGCCTGCCGCGAGTGCGTCCAGGACTTCCCTCGCCGCGAAGCCTCCCCGCCCGCAACCGAGCGGATCGTCAGCCCCCGCTGGTACCCCTTAAAACACTTCTTTGGCTGGGGGGTCCGGGGGCCTCAGGCCCCCGGCCGCCGGAGGCATCTTTCTCTTCCCCCCGCTACTCTCCCAACATCTCGTCGGGCAGGTCGCCATTGGAGTGGACTTTCTGCACGTCTTCGTTGTCTTCGAGCATATCGATCAGGCGCAGCAGCTTCTGGCCGTTTTCCAGGTCCAGGGCCACGACGTTGGCCGGCACCATGGCGATCTCGGCGTCCTCGGACACCATGCCGGCGGCCTCGAAGGCGGCCCGCAGCGGCTCGAAGTCGGCCGGGGAACAATGCACTTCCCAGACATCGCCCTCGTCCATGATCTCCTCGGCCCCGTTCTCCAGGCCGATTTCCATGAGCTGGTCCTCGGTAAAGGTCTTGGGGAAGGAGAACACACCCTTTTGGGAGAACATCCAGGACACGCAGCCGGATTCGCCCATGGCTCCGCCGCCCTTGGAGAGCAGGTGGCGCACTTCGGCCACGGTGCGGTTGCGGTTATCGGTGGCGGCTTCGACCAGGATGGCCACGCCCCCGGGGCCGTACCCTTCGTAGAGCACTTCTTCCAGATTTTCGCCGGCAAGCTCGCCGGTGCCCTTCTTGATGGCCTGCTCGATCTTGTCCTTGGGGAGGTTGACGGCCTTGGCGGCGGCGATGGCGGATTTGAGCCGCACGTTAAGGGCCGTGTCGGCCCCGCCGGCCCGGGCGGCCAGCATGAGTTCCTTGGTGACCTTGGTGAAAAACTTGCTCTTCTTGGCGTCCTGCACCGACTTGCGGGCCTGGATGTTGTGCCATTTGCTATGTCCGGCCATGTCTGCTCCTTGAAATACACCGGGGCGCGCCCCGGAGGTGTGCGTGTGGTGTCCGTAGGGGGCCTGGGTCAATCCGTCGCGGTCGCCGAGCCTCGCGGCAAGGGCGAGGGCGCGGGATCGTCGGGCTGGCCCACCGGGGCGTGGAAGCCCGTGGCCACGAAAAAGATTTCCTTGCTCTCGGGCCGTGAGCTTTTGGGCTTGACCACGCGCACCTTGGAGAAAGAAAGTCGCAGCGCCTTCTGGTAGGCCTGGAAGTCCGGCCCCTGGAAAATCTTGACCACGAACGCGCCGCCGGGCTTCAGTCGCGCCACGGCCACGGACAAGGCCGCCTCGCACAGCTCGAAGGACCGGGCCTGATCCGTGAACTTGTGGCCGATGGTCTTGGGCGCCATGTCGCTTAGGACCACGTCGAAGGGGCCGAAGCGGGCGAAGGCGTCAAGGATGTCCGGCCCGGGGTCGAGCATGTCGCCGAGCAGGTAGGTGACGTTGCCGGGAAAGGCCGTGTCCACGGGATTGAGGTCGATAGACAGCACCCGTCCGGCCGGGCCGACCTTCTGGGCGGCGAACAGGGTCCAGGAGCCGGGGCAGGCCCCGAGATCGAGGACGGAGGCTCCCGGAACGAGCAGGCGCGATTGTTTTTCGATCTCTTGCAGCTTATAGACCGAACGCGCCGGATAGTTGTCCTGCTTGGCCTTGTTGAAATAATGATCGCGATAGGTTTTCATGACGGGCAACCCGGATACCGTTTACCGAACAAGCTTTCAAGGAAAAGACGCAACCATGGCCGGCATAAAACGCCCGGATCGCCCAAGCGTCGCGGATGAAACGGGCGTGACGCGCACCCTGGCCGGCGGGAGCCAGGCGTTTGCCTGCTTCGGGGCCGGGGACGAGCCCATTTTTCTCGGACTTGGCCCGGATCCGGCCGACGCCGTGGCCCTGGCGGGCGGCCGCCGGGCGGCTTACGTGGAGTGCCCGGCCTTTGCGGCCGCCCTGGGCGAGGCCTGGGCGGCCGAAGTCCCGCCCGACTGGCGGTGTCTGGACCCGGCCGAGCTGACGGCGGCCCGGACGGCCGGGGCGCGTTTTTATCTCTACCGGCAAAACACCCGGCTGTATCCCTCATTTTGGGGGCCGATCTGGGCGCGCATCCAGCTCGACAGGCTGCCGCGCTCAGGTCGCGTCCCGGCTACGCCCGCCGCCCTGCTCTTCCGATCACCGGCCGGCCTGCTCGAACCCGAGCTGGTCCGGGGGCTCGCCGCCCTGGGCCGGCCCGTGACCGAGATCCCGGCCGCAGCCGGCGAGGCCGCCTTGGCCGCGCTCCTTGGCCGGGAAAAACCCGCCCTGGCCCTGAGTGTCAACGCGGCCGGCCTCGACGACGAGGGCCTTGCCGTCAGCCTGCTGGAGGCCGCCGGCGTGCCGCTGGCCATCTGGTTCGTGGACAACCCGTTTCACGTGCTGGGGCGATTTCGCGGCCGGTTCTGGCAGCGGGCGCTTCTGTGCGTCACCGACGACAGTTTTAGAGCGCCGCTGACCGAGCTTGGGGCCGACCGGGTCATGCATCTGCCGCTGGCCGCCTCGTCCCGTTTCTTCGCGGCCCGGCCGACGCCCGGGTTGTCCGATCGGGCGGTATTCGTTGGCAGCAGTTCCTTCCCGGGCCGCGACCGTTTCTTCGCCGGCTGCCAGGTTCCCGACGCCCTGATCGCGCAGGCCCGGGACCGGATCGCCGCAGGCGAACGTCCGGATTTCTTCTGGTGGGCCGCCAAA
>JBKICS010000083.1:0-4120 GCA_046567015.1 Acidobacteriota bacterium
GACTCGCCATGGGATTGCAGGCCGCGAATCTTGGAGCGCTTGTCGGTTGGATAAAGGCGCACATCGTCGCCGATTCTAAACGAGCCGGCAATGAGCGTGCCCGTGACCACCGTGCCGTGGCCGCGCAGGGTGAAGACGCGGTCGATGGGAAGCCGGGCCAGATCGGAACGGCGTTTGGGGGCAAAGGCGGCCACCAGGTCGGAGAGCGCGGCGCGCAGCTCGGGCAGGCCCGCCGCGGTGTGGGAGGAGACCGGAAAAATGGGCGCGTCGGCCAGGAACGTGCCGGCCAGCACGCCACGAACATCCTCGGTGACCATGGCCAGCCAGTCGGCGTCCACCATGTCGCATTTGGTGAGCGCCACCACGCCGGTCGTGACGCCAAGCAGGGTGCAGATGTCCAGATGCTCGCGGGTCTGCGGCATGACGCCCTCGTCGGCGGCGATGACCAGGGTCACGAAATCGATGCCGGCCGCGCCGGCCACCATGTTTTTCACAAACCGTTCATGCCCCGGCACGTCGATGACGCCTAGGCGCGCGCCGCCGGGCAGGTCCATGAAGGCAAAGCCCAGTTCGATGGTGATGCCGCGCTTTTTTTCCTCGGCCAGCCGGTCGCAGTCGATGCCGGTCAGGGCCTTTATGAGCGTCGTCTTGCCGTGATCGATGTGCCCGGCCGTCCCCATGATAACTGGCATGTGCGGTTCCTTGGAGGGGGTGAAAGAAGAGGAAGATGCCTCCGGCGGCCGGGGGGGATCATCCCCCCCGGACCCCCTGGATGGGAATAGTTAGCTGGATAAAAAGGCCTGGAAGGCCAGTTTCGAGGCGTAGAGGTCGGCGACGCTGGTGACCTCGAAGGGGCTGTGCATGCTGAGTACGGCCGGGCCGAAATCGATGATATCCATGCCGTAGACGGCCAGGAATTTGGCTACCGTGCCGCCGCCGCCGAGGTCCACCCGGCCCAGTTCCGCCATCTGCCAGGGGATGCCCGCCTCGTCGAGGAGGTTTCGCAGCCAGGCCACGTACTCGGGATGGGCGTCGTTGGCCCCGACCTTGCCCCGGTGGCCGGTGAACTTGCAAAAGCAGGGACCGGAGCCGAGCAGGGCGGAATTGAGCTTCTCGTGCAGATCCTGGTAATCCGGGTCCAGGGCGGCGTGCACGTCGGCGGAAACGGCCTTGCCGGCGGCCAGCACCCGGCTCTTGCGCGCCCCCGGCTCCCAGGCCTCGATCAAGTCTTCCAGGCAGTACTCGAAAAAGCGCGACTTGGCCCCTGTGGAACCCTCGGAGCCGATCTCTTCCTTGTCCCAGAAAAGCACGATCTGCGTGTGCTCGGGGGCTTCGGCGTCGAGCAGGGCGGTCAGGCCGGCATAGACGCAGACCCGGTCGTCCTGGCCGTAGCCGCCGATGAGCGCACCGTCGAGACCGACCCGGCGGGCTGCGCCGGCCGGTACGGCCTGCAATTCGGCGCTGTAGAGGTCGGCTTCCTCGATGCCGTATTTCTCGTTGAGAAGGGCCAGCACCTTGGCCTTGATCAGGTCGTTGCCGTTGCCGTTGCCGTTTTGGGCCGGCTTGGCCTCGGCGGCGTCTTCCGGCGTTTCGGCCGGCTTGTCGGCCGGGGCGTGGCCGATGATGATGTTGAGCTTTTCGGCCTCGAAGGCTTCGGAGAGCTTTTTTTCCACCTGCCGGTAGGCCAGATGCGGCAGCAGGTCCGGGATGGTGAAGACCGGATCGGCCGGATCCTCGCCGATGGTCACGGTGACGAGGCTGCCGTCCTTTTTGGCCACCACGCCGTGCAGGGCCAGCGGCCTGGCCAGCCACTGGTGCTTGCGGATGCCGCCGTAGTAGTGGGTCTTGAGCTGGGCCACGCCGCAGTCCTGGTAGAGCGGGCGCTGCTTGAGGTCGATGCGCGGGGTGTCGCAGTGGGCGCCGAGCAGGCGGAAGCCTTCGCTAAGCGGTCTTTTCCCCTTGCGGGCCACGAACACGGTCTTGCCCTTCATGACCCGAAAGACGGCGTCGCCGGCGAAGTTGCCGTCCAGGCTCTCGGCGAAGCCGGCCCGGGTCAGGGCGTCACGCACGTAAATGACGGTTTCCCGCTCGGTCTTGCAGGTCGTGAGGAAGTCTATGTAGGTATCGGCCAGGGCCTTCATGGCCGTGCGCTGTTCCGGCGCGGCGTAGATCTCCCAGCAGCTTTTGGCTTCGATGGCCAGGGCCGGTGCGGTCGGCGCGGTTTCTTCCATATCGCTCATGATGCTTCGTTGCTCCTTGAATATGCTTCAAACCAAGTCGTTACTGTAAGCGCTGCGTCCCCCCGTGGGAACCTCATTGTCCATGTCCTTTCATCCTGTCGAGGGGTCCGGGGGGATCATCCCCCCGGCGGGGCGCGGGGCAGAGCCCCGCTCTTTTCTCCTGCTTCACCGGCTCATGCGCCCAGGGCCTGAACCAACACCGCAGCGACAAGCTTCAATTCATCTTCGGCCAGGGTGCGCGGGTCAAGCAGCAGGGCGTCGTCCTGGGTGCGGGCGACCAGCGGCGGATCGGTGGCCAGCAGCCGCTCGCGCAGGGCGTCGGGCGAGGGCGCGCCGGCAAGCGGGGTCAGGGCCACCAGGGTGGTCGGCAGATCGCGTTCGGGAAAGGCTCCGCCGCCCACCCGGGACGCGCCGGGCTTGGTGGCCACGGCGTAGCGGCCGGCCAGGGATTTTTTCAGGATCGCGGCCAGCTTGCGGGCTTTTTTTGCCAGGGCCTCCGGGGCGGCGGTGATCATGGCCACGGTGGGGATCATGGCCTTCGCGCGCTGGGGGTCGCGGTAGAGGCGAAGGGTGGCCTCCAGGGCGGCGAGCGTCATCTTGTCGATGCGAATCGCCCGATTAAGCGGGTTTTTGCGGATGGCCGCGATATGTTCGGCCCGGCCGACGATGATGCCGGCCTGGGGACCGCCCAAGACCTTGTCGCCGCTGAAGGTCACGACGTCGGCCCCGTCGGCTACGGCCTGCTGCACGGTGGGCTCGCCGGGAAGGCCCATGCCCGTGAAATCGGTGAGGTTGCCGCTGCCCAGATCCTCGATGACGGGGAGGCCCCGGCGGCGGCCGATGGCGACCAGCTCGGCCAGGGAGACTTCCTTGGTGAAGCCCACGATGCGGTAGTTGGAGGTGTGGACCTTGAGCAGGGCGGCGGTGTCCGGGCCGACAGCGTTTTCGTAATCGCGCGGATGGGTGCGGTTGGTGGCCCCGACCTCGCGCAGGATGGCTCCGGACTTGGCCATGACCTCGGGAATGCGAAACGAGCCGCCGATCTCCACGAGCTGGCCCCGGGAGACCACGACCTCGCGGCCCTTGGCCAGGGTTTCGAGGACGATGAGCACGGCGGCGGCGTTGTTGTTGACGACCAGCGAGTCCTCGGCTCCGGTCAGGGTACGCAGGATGTCGACCACATGGCTGTAGCGGCTGCCGCGTTCGCCGGTGGCCAGATCGAATTCCAGATTGGAATAGCGCAGGCAGGCCTCGGCGGCGGCGGTGACGGCCTCGGGGGCGAGGAGCGAGCGGCCGAGGTTGGTGTGCACCACAACGCCCGTGGCGTTTAAGACCCGGCGCAGATGCGGCCGGGTGGCGGCCGTGACGCAACGCGCGCACTGGGCATAAAGCAGGGCGTGGTCGAGCTGGGCCGGGTCGGTCAGGCGGCCGGCGCGGATGTCGTCGCGTAGTCCGTCCAGGAACGCGGTCACGGCGTCGCGGACCATGGCCCGGGGCAGGGCGGCCAGTCCGGCGTCATCGCCGAGGGCGGCCAGGACCGCGTCCACGGGCGGGAGCAGGCGGAAAAGATTTTGCACGGCGATTCCGAAGGGTTGGACGTTGGCGTCAGGGCCGCGTCAAGCAGCCCACCCTAGCGCGAAACCGCCGTGAGATCAATTTTGCCGGTCCGGGAAAAGCGCGGCCAGCAAGTACATGGAACCGCAGGCTAAAACCGTGCCGGGCAGGGCGCGCACGGCCGTAAGCGCGGCCTCGGGTCCGGCCACGGCCACGGCCCGGGGGCCAAGCTGTCTGGCGACGTCAGCCGCCGGCCTGGCCCGGGACACGCCCGGCAGCTCGGGCACGAAGATGGGACCAGTTGTCAGCCGCGTCGCAACCGGAGC
>JBKICS010000084.1:0-3303 GCA_046567015.1 Acidobacteriota bacterium
ATCCCTTGTAAAGCATGGGAAGCGTCGTTTCAACGCCCCGTTCCAAAAAAGATGCCTGTCCTGCTAGGTTGACAACAATTCAGGCGGCAGATGGTCGGTGACCACCGGGCCGAGCATGGCCTCGCGTCGCGACAGGCCAAGCACCACCATGGCCGCGTTGGGGATGGCCACGGCCTGGCGAAACGCTCGGAAGCGGAACATGGCCTCCTCCACGCCAAGACGGCCGCACAACACCCGCAGCATCACGCCGCGCAGGAACTGGCCGTGGGTAAAGACCGCCACGTGCCCCCGGACCTCGGTCAGGCGGTCCAGAAAGGCTTCCACCCGGTCCCAGAAGGCCAGAAACGATTCGGCCCCGTCGCCGTCGCGGTGGGTCGGGTCGAGGCGCTCCCAGTAGCGGTCGATGGCGGCATGGCGGTCGCAACGCCGGGTTCCCAGGTAGCGGTGGGGGGCCAGATAGGTGAATTCCTGCACCGGCCACACGGCCACGGGCACGTCGGGATAGCGTTCGCACAGGGGCAGGGCCGTCTGCACGGCCCGGTCGAAGGAGGAAAAGACGATCAGCCGCGGCGGCCGGCAAAAGCACGAGGCCACCAGGGCGGCCTGGGAATGGCCCAACCCGGTAAGCGGAATGGTGTCCGGATACTCGGTGATGTCGCCGGCATTGGAGGCGCTCTGGCCGTGGCGGATGCAGCGGATGACGGTCATGGCTTCTCTGCTCTGATGACGCAATAGTCCAGAAAATACAGTTTGATGGCCCGAGGGCCGCCGATGACGGCATTGATTTGCCGCAACAGTTCCGCCCGCAGCGCCTCCTTGCCCCGGGGGGCCAGGAGCGCGGCGGCGGTCTTGTCCCGGAAAAAGAGCAGCAGGGCCTCCCGGACCTGGCCCGAAACCGCCATCCTGGCGCCCTGCTCGTCGGTTAAAAGCACTTCGAAGCCGATTCGCAGCCGCCCCAATCGCCCGCCGTCGTCGATATTGACCTCAAATGTGGGAAACGTCGCCGTCCCGCCGCGGGCCACGGCCCCGTTCTGGGCCAACGCCGCCGACGGCCCGAGCAGGACGGCCAGCCAAAGCGCCGCCGCCAGCAATCCAACGCCGCGTTTCATAAATCCCGCGCCCCGGTCGCTCGCGCCGGCTCCACGGCAAAGGCCGTTCGCCACAGCGACAAGGCCACCAGCGTTCCCGCCAGGGCGGCCACGGACAACAGCCCGGCGGCGGCGGTGAAACCGAACCGGTCAAGCAGCAGTCCAGGCAGATAGGTGCCAAGCGCCCCGCCGGAATAGTAAAAGGAAATATACAGCCCGTTGACAAGCCCCTTGTGCTCGGCCTCGGCCCCGTTGAGCACCCCCGGGGCCACGGAATGGGCCATGAACATGCCCGTGCACAGGACGAACACGCTGGCGAAGACCGCACTCTGGGCCGGCAAGGCGAACAGCATGGCCGCCGCGATGACCACGGCCGCGCCCAGGGACATGGTCCGGGCCGGTCCGCCCAGGCTGCGCGTGAGGCGATGGGAGGTCAGGCAGGTGATGATGCCCATGAGGTAGCCGCAGTACATGGTCCCGGCCCGCAAGGGGGTATAGCCTCCTTCCAGTTCGGCCAGGCGAAAGGGCAGGAGGTTCAGCATGCCGGAAAAAACGAAAAAGAGCAGGGACACCACGCCGTAGGTGGCCAGGAAGCCGGGCTTTCGCAGCACTTCCGGGGCATCGCGCAGCCGGATGGGCAAGAACGCCGAGCGGGAATCCGGGGGCAGGGCCAGACAGGCCAGGGCGCACAACAAAAGCGCCGCCCCCAGGCTGAAAAACGGGATGCGCCACCCCAGGCCGTGGGCGGCAAGCCCCGAGAAAAAGCGGCCGAAAAAGCCGCCGAACACCGTCACGGCGATATAGGCGGCCATGACCCGGCGCAGCCCGGCCGGCGAGGCGGCCGTGGCCAGGTAGGTCATCAGCGCGGTCAGAAGGGCCGGCACGAGCAGCCCCTGGGCCACGCGAAGGCCGAGAAAGACCTGGAAATCAGAACACAGCGGCAAGGCGGCGGTGGTCGCGGCAAGCAAGGCCAGGGACGCGCCGATAAGCGGCCGGGCCGGCACGGCGTCGAGAAAAAAGCCGTAGGCCAGGGGAGCTATGCCCAAGGGCAGCATGGTGGCGGTGACGGCCAGCGAGGCCGTGGCCTGGGACACGCCGTAGGCCTCGGCCAAAAGCGGCAGCAGGGGCTGGGGAGCATAGATGGAGGAAATGCCGCAGACCGTGGCGGCATACAGCACCAAAAGCGTCCACTTCCCCATCCGTCCCCTCCCTCGCCCGTCGTGCCTGGATCACATACTCCCGAACGTGCCGGGAGAAAAGTCCGAATCGTCCTCTGCCGGCCGGAACGCGCGCCTGGGCGCCGCCGCCCCGAATACCGGCGGCCCTGCCCAGGCCGGCCACGCCGCCCCGGTCGCGTCGGCAATCGCGGACGCGGCCGATCGCAAGGGGGATATGCGCTCCCCGGCCAGGCTTGGGGGAGGCCGCTTGGGAGCGCATGGCGATCGGCCGTCGACCGCGCCCGGAGACCGCCGAGGATCGGGAAAACACCCCGGCCGGTCTTCGGAAACAGAGGCTACGCAGGCCCGGTTAGAAGAGCCGATCGATGTCCAGGCCCTCGCCGCAGCACGGACAGCGTCGCACCCGGGTCCGAAACAACAGCCGCGGTCGGAAGAAGACCGCCTGCCAGGTCGGGCCCGAAGGCCGGTAGTCCACCAGGATGGGTTTGCCGCAGCGGCAGTAGCGTCGTTGCATGATCGGCCTCCTCGTCGCGCGGGCGCGCGACAACTGTTTATCAATATAAACACGCTGGAGAAAAAAAATTTACAGTTCCCGTCCCACCCACAACACCCGCCCGATGATCCGCAGGGCGTCCAGTTCGTCCCCGGCCAGCACGATGGGAGCATAGTCGCGGTTGTCGCTTAAAAGGACCAGCTGCCCCGGACGCTTTTCCACCCGCTTGACCAGCACCGTGTCCTCGAGCCCAATGGCATAGACGCCGTGGGCCACCACTGCCGTCTGCCCCTGGTCGATAAGCACCATGTCGCCGTGGCGGATCTCCGGCTCCATGCTGTTGCCCACCACGTCCATGAGCACCATGCGCGAAGGCTGCCCCTTGGCCCGCAACCAGTCCTGGCGAAACGGATAGAACTGCTCCACCTCGCCGCCGGCCTCGAAGGAGCCGCCGCCGGCCGACAGCCTGGCCCGCACCTTGGGCACGGCGGCAAACACGCCGTCGACGGCCAGGGCTTCCTCCCGCGCCGCCCCGGGCCGCCCC
>JBKICS010000085.1:0-5441 GCA_046567015.1 Acidobacteriota bacterium
GCGCCCCGCACGACGTGACCTGGGATTTCACCGACGCCGAAATCGACGAGGTGTTCAACTTCTAGTAGGTTGTCCGAGCGAACCCGCCCGCTTTCACGGCCGGCGGGTTCGCGGACGACGATCCGTCGGCCGCCCGGCGTTTCGGCAAATCGAAACGCCGGGTCGGGCCGATTCGACATCGTGTCCCGGCTGGTTCCCCTCGATTGTCCATGCGCCGAAACGGCAGCGCGTCCCTTGCCTTCAGGGCAGCCGCCCGCGCCGTGCCAGTGCGTAACGTCGTAAAACCAGGCCTCGCCCAGGCCTGAGCAAGAAAGGAATCGCACGTGTCATTGATGATCGAACTGCGCGCTTTCATGGAGCTCTCCGATACGTTTCGGGAAAGAAACTGGACCAACCCGAAGCAGGTGGAGGTCCGGGGTCGGATAACCGGACTGGAACTTCTGTCGCTGCTCGACCTTGAAGAACACATGGTCGAAGTCATTTTCGTCAACGGCAAGGCCTCGACTCCTGATCTGGCGGTCATGAACTGCGGCGACCGGGTCGCCTTGGCGCCGCCGGGCGTGCCCGGCCCGTATCGGGTTCTCTTGGGCTTCAAGAAAATGGGATGACGGGAAATGCCTCTCGTCTCGTTTGTATTTGCTCTTCATACCACAGCTGATCGCTTCCAAACGCTCCAGTCACGTTTTCTTGCGTATGAAGAAATACATTCTTGGGACTCACGAGGGCAAGCCCCTGACACCTCATGTCGTGTCTCTCCTGCAAAAAAACCAATGTAAAGTTATTCAGACAAAATCCTGGTCCGAAGCCGTCGCAATATGTCAGATTATCACATTTGACATCATTATAGGCTATTGCAATTTTGATCTTGCCGAAATCGATCATCTGCTTGGACAAATAAACAATAATTACATCAAGAACAACAAATCTGGCGCATCGATCATCCTGCAATCCCACAAACAGACCGTGCGCTCCGAACAATTCCCGTCGCTCAATCCGCATCTCAAAAAAATACTGCCCAGCTCCATCAGCAAGGCCAATCTCATGTCGATCATCGTGGCTCTGTTGTAGAACGGCATCGCACAATCGGGCAGGAAGGGATGTCTTCGGCGGCCAGACGGCTGTCACTCCCTTTGGCCGCCAGCACTCTTCCGTTTTCTCTTCCCGGGCCTCCCGGCCGCCGGAGCAACGGCGGTTGACCGTCGAGCGCCGTTGCCGGCTTGCCCGGTCCATGGCAACCAAATTACACCCGCCCGTCAAGATTCCCTTTTTGACCTTGCCCCAAGCAGAGCTCCGGGGGCCACCGGCCACCGGAGCAAGGCGCTCTGCCGCCTGTTCTTCCAGCCTCTTCCGCTACAGCGCCGGCACAACCTGAGCAACGTCGCTGCGAAGGTTCTCTGTACGACTGCCCGGGCACTCCGCGCCGGACACAGGCGAGAAGCGTGGCCTCCCGGATCAAGTTGTTGGTGAAGGACACAATCCCCCACGAAGAGACCGCCCAGTTGCTCCGGATCCAGCGGTGCAGCTTTTGTAACGGCACGCCAGCAACAATCAGCCGAACCGGTCCGGGCATCGGCCTCAGCCACGGCGCCTCAGCATACAAATAAACTTGTTCATATATATTTATTTGTATAGCTTCTTTTCGGGCGTCCCGGCCATTATTCTCGGACCAATGCGCTTCAGACCGGCCTTGCCGCACCATAGACCAGGGAATCGGGGCTTGTGCGGATCGGTTCGGAACTCATTTCTTCCTGAGAGCGACGCGCAATTGGGCAGGAAGCAATGGCTTTGGCTATCAAAGTTTTTTGACTTTGGAAGCCCGATATGAATGCAGTGCGTTATGCAAGCAACGGCTGATCTTGGCCATGGTTGTCTGTAATTGTGGTACAGTCTCATATTGAAATACTGAAATTACTGTCACTGAGGAACCATGATGCGCGCAACCATTTTCCTTGCTCTGACTATGGTACTGACATTCCCTACCGTTACTCTGGCAAATGATGCAGCGATTGAAGCAGCCATCGATTTTTTACAAACAGCGTGTGTCAACAACGGATCGCACTCCAATATCGAAGTACACGGCAGCATTGACGCTTCGCTGCGCGGACTGAAGTC
This sequence comes from Acidobacteriota bacterium, assembly GCA_046567015.1. Lineage (GTDB taxonomy): Bacteria > Desulfobacterota > Desulfovibrionia > Desulfovibrionales > Desulfovibrionaceae > Solidesulfovibrio. The sequence goes on from JBKICS010000085.1 coordinate 2,113, forward strand.
ATCACTTCTTCAGGGGAAAGCGACATATACAAAAGATGAGATCAGAGGATTGAGTGCCACACTCAACGAGTACTCATCCAAGCAGGCTTCAGAGGCACGGCAATGCATGCAGCCGTATATCAAGCAGATCATTGACATTATACTAAAAAACAACATCGGTCAACAAAGCAGCCTTTCGGATGAAGAAATGAAATCCATCCGGAATGCGATACTCGTCAACAAGGAGCAGATCGCCCGAGCAATTATTCACAACACCCATCCGACGGGACGGTACACAGACAGTTATTAACCGACATTCACGGTTGCAACCGACAAATTGACCGTAGACACGGAAATTACAATCAATTGGCGCGGCGTTTTCATGCAGCACACGACTATTTTCATGCTCAAGACCGGAAAAACCGGAAAAACGGATCTGCAAGTGGCGCACGACAACGCGCAGATACGCATTGCCGCTGACAACCTTCGTACGGCAAGGTCTTCGGCGGAAAAGATCATTCAGAGCAATCTGTAGCCAAGCCCGACCGTTCTCGGCAGCCGGCCATGCAACCACAGCATGCAGGCTCGATTCAGGGCGGCCCCGGCCTCCCCGCATCCACCACCACATAATGTCGCACCACCGTCTCCGGCACGATCTCGTAGACGTCGTCGCCGGGATACAGCACCGCCCGCCCGATGTCCTCGCCGGCAAAAGCTTTGACGTCGGCAAGCGACGTCCAGTAGGTGACAAGCGTCACCTCCACCTCGCCGTCGCACGCCCGCTCACGGATCTCATAGCCGCAAAAGCCCGGCAGCACCGACGTCTCGGCCAGGCCCGTGGCGTACAAATGCTTGAGAAACCCGTCGCGATGCTTGGCCGGGCATAGGCACTTCCATTCCCGGGCGATCATGACAGCGGCTCCACATCCACCCGGGCTTCGTAATACGGCGTGCCCTGCCCCACCGCGCTCACCAGATCCGGGATCAGCCGGTTGACCCCCTGCCCGGCCTTGAGCCAGCCGCCGCGCTCGCAGACCACCACGTCCGGTCGCACGGCCGCGTCGTGGCGTACGGTCACGATCAGGCTGCCAAGGGGGCTGGTCATCCGAGCCGGGGAACCGTCGGCGATGCCCAGGCGCAGGGCCACGTCGGAGGCCATGGAGAGCTCGATCGGCCCCTCGCCCTCGCCGGGCTCGCGCTCGGAACACAGATAGCGGGCGCCGCCCACGGTCAGCAGATGATAGGGATAGCGCACGGCGTCGCGACAATCGGCGCAGGCCGTCACTTCGGTGAGCAGTTGGAATCGCCCGCTCGGCGTATCGAAGCGGCCGTCGGCCCAGGGAACCATGGGCGCGTCCGGGATGCGCACCGGGCCGCGCCACAGATCGTCAAAGTCCACGCCCTTGTCCAAAAGCGGCCGGATGATGCGGCGCAGCCAGGACTCTTCGGAGTGGACGAATTCGCCGGCAAAGGGAAAGCGCGTGGCCAGATCCATGAAGATGTCGAACTGGGAACGGCATTCGCCCGGCGGTTCGACAGCCCGATTGAGCGGCCCGACCAGGTTGTGGCCGTAGCTGGCCACCAGATCGCGCTGCTCGTAAAAGGCGGCGCAGGGCAGAAACAGGTCGGCATGATCGGCCGTGTCATCCAAAAACAGGTTCATGTGGACGACGAAGGGAATGCTGTCGAACGCCTTGGCCACGAGATCCGCATTGGGGGCCATGCACACCGGATTGGCGGCGCTGATGACGGCCATGGCCACCGGCGGATCCTTGGCTTCGAGGATCTCCCGGCCGATTTGCGGCATGAGGAAAGTGCGCCGGAGCGGATGCAGGTCCGTACCCCAGACCTCCTGGTCGTACGGCCCCCATTCCTCAAAGCCCTGGGACACGCCGCCGCCGGCAATGCCGATATTGCCCGAGACCGCGCCCAGGGCGTCCACGGCCCGGATCATCTCGTGGCCCAGGGTGAAGCGGTGCAGGCCCCAGCCGAGCAGCGTGGCCGTGGGTCGGCCCACGATGTAATCCCGGGCCAGGCCGTCCACGGCGGCCTCGTCCACGTCGCAGGCCGCCAGCAACTCCTGGGCGGTGAACCCTGCCAACAGATCCAGGAAGGGCTCCAGGTTGTCGGTCTGTTTGGCGAGAAATTCCTGATCCTGCCAGCCAAGCGCAATGATGCGCTTGGCCACGGCCAGGGCCAGGTAGGCATCGCGGCCGGGCCGGGGGCGGATGTGAACGTCGCACAGGGAAGTGGATTCGCTGGCGCGGGGATCGATCAGGACCATCTTGACGCCCCGGTCCCGGGCCTTGCGCAGTTGCGGCATGAGCCCGAACTGGGTGGCCACGGGATTGCGGCCCCAGAGCACAATGGTGCGGGCATGGTCCAGGTCCAGGGGATCGTGGGACACGCGCGGCCCGAAGTCCAGGCTCTGGGCGGCGTAGCCCGTGCCGCCGCACAGGGTGCCGCGCAGGGTGGTGACCCCGCCGAGCAGGGCGAAAAACCGGGCGTTGAGCAGTTTGAGCGCCGTGCGCTCGCCAAAGCCCATGTAATAGAGGATCGATTCCGACCCGTACCGCGTAACGGCGTCCTTGAGCCGATCGGCCATTTCGTCCAGGGCGTCCTTCCAGGACACCGGCGTCCAGGAGCCGCCCCGGCGGCGAAGCGGGGTGAGCACGCGCTGCGGGCTGTACATGCGGCGCAAAAAGGCCGGAACCTTGCGGCAGACCGTGCCCTGATTGACGCCGTGGTCGGGATTGCCGGTCAGCTTGACCACCCGGCCATCCCGGACATGGGCGAGCAGGCCGCAGGCGCTCGGGCAATCGCGGGTGCAGGTGCTAACGACTTGGGTCGCGCCGGTTGTCATGCTTCCTCCTGACCGCGCCAGCTCTTTCTCGTGACGCCAAGGGACAGAAATACCCTTCCAAGCGGGTCAGGGCAACCGTTGCTACCGGCCCAAAACCGGTTGTTCGGCCACGGGCAGCGTGATCACGACCTGATTGCCCGCTCCCGGGGCGGTCAACACGTCCAGGCGGGCCTTGTTCCGGACGGCAAGGGCTTCAACCACGGCCAACCCCTGGCCCGCGACCGCTCCGCCTGGCGTAGCCGAGCCGGCGGCGTCGCAGCAGCGCTGCCCCTCGTCCTCGGGCAGGCCGGGGCCGTCGTCGGCCACGACCAGCTCCACGGCCGGGCCGAGGCGCGTGGCCCGGATGGCGATATGGCCCTTGCCGCCGTGCGCCCGCGCCCTGGCCCCAACGGCCTCGGCGGCATTGACCAGGAGGTGTCGCAGCACCTGGCCGAGTTCGCCGGGCACGAACAGGACCGGCGGCAAGCCGGCGTCGATGTCCAGGCTC
>JBKICS010000086.1:0-3570 GCA_046567015.1 Acidobacteriota bacterium
GGTACGCACCCGGTACGTTCGAGCGCCTCGTCCGCGAGTACGACATCCCCAAGTACGGCCCAAGAAAGAACCGCTTCGCCAGGTCGGTTCTTGACGCTTGGATGTGCTCCCCCGAGGCTTTCCAAAAAAATGCTTTTCCGAAGCCTAGACAGCGCACTCCTAAGCCTGTAAAAGTCTGAAATAAAGGGAGAAATTATCTTGGCAACGGCAAGAAAAACGAAGGCGGGCTATTATGTGGTCAGCTACCGGGACCAAGACGGCAAAGGGCGGTCCCGGTCATTTGGGAAGGGGCGGGAAGGCAAGAAACGGGCTGAGCAGTTCGCCACAGAGGTGGACTTCAAGAAAGCCCATGGTGAAACTTTGCCGCTCTCCCGCGCCGAAGGCATCTACCTGGACGAACTTTGCCAGCGTTGGGTGGACGAGAAGAAGGCACAAGGACGGAAGCCTGGATGGTTGCGCGAGTGGGTCGCCACATTCAATAAGGAATTCCTTCCCCCACTCTGCAAGCATCCTGCTCACCGAATCACTCAGGCCGATGTGATCGCCATTATTGGTGCCCGCTACGCCGAGAACGCCCAGGCTACGCGTAACCGCTACATTGGATATCTAAAGGCCATCTTCGAGTATGGCGTTGAGCAGCGGCACTTGAAAGCGAACCCGCTGGTCAGGTGGAAGAAAGGCAAGGAGCCGCGTCGCAAGTCCCCGCTGACCCTGGAAGACCTCCAGAAGGTGCGCGGCCAGTGCGCCCCCCATCTGGCCTGGGCCATAGACGTGGCCTGGGCCATTCCCTGCCGCCCCGGACCATCCGATCTCTACGCGCTGCGTTTTGATAAGAACGTCAAGCCCGGGCGTAGCGGGGTCGAGGTTTACCACTCCAAGGTCAGCAAATGGGCGTTCATCCAACTCGACGAGGCATTCATGCGCTCCCTGGCCATCAGGGAGAAACAGCACGCCAGCGGACACCTCATCGAATATAAGGGCCGCAGCGTAGAGCGCCTGGACACGTCCCTGGCTACGGCCGCCCGGCGGGCGCAGCTCCCCTATCCCATCTGCATGTACGACATCCGCCACTTGTGGATCACCACGGCCCTGGACAAGGGCCTGGAGCCTTCGGCTATCGCCAATATGGCCGGCACCAGCGTCGAGATGATCCACAAAAACTATTACGAACCTCACGCCGCCGAGAAGGCCCGAGCCGTCGAGCTGATGCCCCGGCTTTGGGAGCTTAAGGCTGACCCCACGCGGAAGGTTGTTGGAATCGACGCAGCACGTTTGTCGTAAAACCTGTCGTAAAAAAAGAAGAAGGGCTTACGGTTATTCACCGTAAGCCCTTGAAATCTCTGGTCGGGATGAGAGGATTTGAACCTCCGACCCCCTGAACCCCATTCAGGTGCGCTCCCAGACTGCGCTACATCCCGACGCGAGGAGCGGAAACTAGAACCCAAACGCCGTTTTGTCAACACAAATTCCGGCCCGTTCCACAATTCCATAAAAAAATCTGGCGCGTTGCCTCCCACCCGACCCCCTGCTAGAATTGGACATGCTCCAAAAGGACCGTGCCATGCCTGATGCACCCATCCTCGTCACCGGCGCCACCGGTTACGTCGGCGGCCGGCTGGTTCCGGCCCTGCTCGCCGCAGGCTACCGCGTGCGCGCCGTGGGCCGGTCGCTGGCCAAGCTCGGCTGCCGCCCCTTCGCCAGCCATCCCCGCATCGAACTGGCCCAGGCCGACTGCCTCGATCTGCCGGCCATGCGCGTCGCCGCCGCAGGCTGCCAAGCCGGCTACTACCTCGTCCATTCCATGCAACCCCAAAACCGCGATTTCGCCGCAACCGACCGCGAAGCCGCCATGGTCATGGCCCGGGCCGCCGACGATGCCGGACTTTCACGCCTCATCTACCTTGGCGGGCTTGGCCGCGATGACGACACACTGAGCCACCACCTCCAATCGCGCCACGAGGTGGGCAAGATCCTCGGCTACGGCCGCGTGCCGGTCACCGAGCTGCGCGCCGCCATGATCCTGGGCTCGGGCAGCGCCTCGTTCGAGATCATGCGCTACCTGGTGGATCGCCTGCCGACCATGATCGCCCCGCGCTGGGTGCAAAACCGCTGCCAGCCCATCGCCATTTCCGACGTGCTCGGCTACCTGGTCGGCTGCCTGGCCCAACCCCGCACCACCGGGCTTACCCTGGACATCGGCGGCCCGGACGTGCTGCCCTATGGCGACATTTTCGCCCTCTACGCCGAGGAGGCCGGCCTGCCCCGTCGACGCATCATCCCGGTGCCGGTCCTGACCCCGCGCCTGTCCACCTACTGGCTCCAGCTCGTCACCCCCCTGCCCCGCTCGCTGATTGTGCCCCTGGTCGAGGGGCTGCGCAACGAGGTCGTCTGCCACGACCAGCGCATCCTCGACCTCGTGCCCCGGGAACGCCTCTCCTGCCGGGCCGCCGTGCGCCTGGCCCTGGACAAGACCCGCCAGAACGCCGTGGAAACCACGTGTTCCGACGCCGGCCGGTCCGACCCGCCGGAATGGACCGCCTGCGGCGACGCGCCCTATGCCGGCGGCACGATCTACGACTGCGGCTACCGGGCCACCCTGGATGCGCCGGCCGAGGCCGTCTGGAGGGCCGTCGCCCGCATCGGCGGCGAGACGGGCTGGTACTGGGGCAATGGATTGTGGCGCATCCGCGGTTTCCTGGACCAGCTGGTGGGCGGCGTGGGCCTGGGCCGGACGACCCTCCGGCGCGAGCGGCTGCACGTGGGCGATCCGCTGGATTTCTGGCGGGTGGTGGCTGTCGAGGATGGCCGACGGCTGGTGCTTCTGGCCGAAATGCGCACCCCGGGCGAGGCCTTGCTCGAATTTCGCCTGACGCCGCAGGGCGAGGCGGCAACTGAACTGGTCGTCCACTCCAAATTCATGCCGCGCGGGCTGGCCGGGCTGGTCTACTGGCACGTCCTGCTCATCCCGCACCATTTGGTCTTTGCCGGGCTGTTGCGCGGCATCGCCCAGGCCATGGGCGCGCGGCTCCTGTCGCCGCCCAAGCGGTTCACGCCGCGCAAACCGGCAGCCTGCCCCTTGCCCCGCCCCTGATGTCCGACGTCCTGTCTTCCCTCACCATCCGGCCGGCCGGGCCGGACGATGCCCCTGGGTTCGCCCGGGTGTTCGCCGCCGCCATCGAGGCCAAGGCCAGGACCGGCTACGGACCGCGCGAACGAGCGGCCTGGGCGGCCCGGGGCACGACGGCGCGCTTTGTCGCCATGCTGGGCGACGCACGCAACCGGATGCTCGCGGCCGAGTGCGATGGACTGGTGGTCGGGGTGGCCGCGCTGACCGGCGGCGAGGTGAGCCTGCTCTATGCCGCGCCCGAGGCCCCGGCCGGGGCGGGCGGTGCGCTGCTGGCCGCCGTGGAGGGGCTGGCCCGGGAGGCCGGCCTGACGGGCCTTTGCCTGAGTGCCTCGCGAAACGCCCTGTCCTTTTACCTGCGCCACGGCTACGCCATCGTGACCATGGCCATGCGGCCCCTGCCCGGCGGCGTCTCCCTGCCCATCTGCCTCATGGCCAAAAGCCTT
>JBKICS010000087.1:0-764 GCA_046567015.1 Acidobacteriota bacterium
GAACTGCTCATTTCCCAGCCCGACTTCGGCGAACAGGCGCTCGACATCGCCGATCTCCTCGTGCGCTCCAGCGCCGTGGACGTGGTGGTCATCGACTCGGTGGCCGCGCTCATTCCCCAGGCCGAACTCGAAGGCGAGATGGGCGAAACGCAAGTCGGCGGCCAGGCCCGGCTCATGTCCCACGCCATGCGCAAACTCACCGGCACCATTCACAAGTCCAATACGTCGGTGATTTTCATCAACCAGATCCGCATGAAGATCGGCATGACCGGCTACGGCAGCCCGGAAACCACCACCGGCGGCAACGCGCTCAAGTTCTACGCCAGCGTGCGCCTGGACATCCGCCGCATCCAGACGCTTAAGGACAAGGAAGAAACCTACGGCAGCCGCTGCCGGGTCAAGGTGGTCAAAAACAAGTGCGCCCCGCCGTTTCGCGAGGCCCTCTTCGACATCCTCTACGGCACGGGCGTGTCCCGCGAGGGCGAGCTCATCGACATGGGCATCGAGGCCGGCATCGTGGACAAGTCCGGTTCCTGGTTCTCCTACGGCTCCGAGCGCCTGGGCCAGGGCCGCGACAACGTGCGCGCCTTTCTCCAGGAACACACCGACATCCGCGACCAGATCGAAGGCAAGCTGCGCGAACACCTGGGCTTTGCCGACTACGTGCCGCCGCCCGCCCCTGAGGTGATGGAAGAAGAGGACGGGATGTAGTTGTAGGAAGAGGAAGAATGCCTCCGGCGGCCGGGAGGGGGGAACCCCCTCCC
>JBKICS010000087.1:774-3880 GCA_046567015.1 Acidobacteriota bacterium
GGTGGCTCAAGGCCACGGCGCCCGGTACAGTATTTCGCCATTTCGCCCGCCAACGCGGGCAGCGTTATGAAATTTACACCCCGCCCCGAACAGGGGGCTCGGGGGGGCTCCTGTCCTCCCCGATGGGGAGGGTCCGGGAGGGGCAATGCCCCTCCTGGCTCTTTAATTTTCGAGGAAGATGCGGGGGATGTGATTCCTTTGGTCTTCCATCCCCATGTGGAGGCATGACACAATGATGACGGCTACCGAGATTCGCGCCAAGTTTCTGGAATACTTCGCGTCCAAGGGACATCAGGTGGTGGCGTCCTCGCCGCTGGTGCCGCGCGAGGATCCGACGCTCCTTTTCACCAACGCCGGCATGGTCCAGTTCAAGAAGGTCTTTCTCGGCCAGGACAAGCCCGGGTACAAGCGGGCCACCACCTCGCAGAAATGCCTGCGCGTGGGCGGCAAGCACAACGACCTGGAAAACGTCGGCCGCACCGCCCGCCACCACACCTTCTTCGAGATGCTCGGCAACTTCTCCTTTGGCGATTATTTCAAGGAAGACGCCATCACCTATGCCTGGGAGTTTCTGACCGAGGTCATCGGCCTGGACAAGTCGCGCCTCTACGCCACGGTCTACCTCGACGACGACGAGGCCCACGGGCTGTGGAAAAAGATCGCCGGCATGACCGACGACCGCATCTTCCGCCTGGGCGAGAAGGACAATTTTTGGTCCATGGGCGACACCGGCCCGTGCGGCCCCTGCTCCGAGATCATGTACGACCGGGGCGAGGAAGTGGGCTGCGGCCCGAACTGCGGCATCGGCTCCTGCGACTGCGACCGCTACCTCGAAGTCTGGAACCTGGTCTTCATGCAGTACGACCAGATCGAGCCGGGCAACCGCGTGTCCCTGCCGCGCCCGAGCATCGACACCGGCATGGGCCTGGAGCGCATCGCGGCGGTTGTCCAGGGCGTGCATTCCAACTTCGACATCGACCTGTTCCAGACCATCATCAGTTCGGCCGCGACCATCGCCGGGGTGACCTACGGCGACAACGACGAGCACGACACCGCCCTGCGGGTCATCGGCGACCACAGCCGCTCGGTGGCCTTTCTGCTCGCCGACGGCGTCATGCCCTCCAACGAGGGCCGGGGCTACGTATTGCGCCGCCTCATTCGCCGGGCCTTGCGCTTCGGGAAGCTCATCGGCCTGTCCGATCCGTTCCTCTACAAGACCGCCGGCGTGGTGGTGGACGTCATGGGCGCGGCCTACCCCGAGCTTGTCGCCAGCCGCGAGTTCATGGAGCGGGTGGTGCGCGAGGAAGAGGAGCGCTTCGGCGTGACGCTCGACAAGGGCCTGGCCATCCTGGCCGAGGAACTCGACCGCATGACCGCCGCCGGCGAGACCACCATTACCGGTGAGTTCGCCTTCAAGCTCTACGATACTTACGGATTTCCCCTGGACATCGTCAACGACGTGGCCGGCAAGCGTGGCATCACCGCCGACGAGGACGGGTACAGGGTCTGCATGGCCGAGCAGAAGGCCCGGGCGAAAAAGGCCTGGAAGGGCTCGGGCGAGACCGACCCGGCCGTGCTGTTCCTGGAGTTGCTCGAATCCGGCATGAAGTCCCGCTTCGTGGGCTACGACCAGCTGACGGCCGCAAGCCGGGTCAACGCGCTTATTTCCGCCGAGGGCCAGGCCGTCGAGCGGCTCGTTGCCGGCGAAACCGGCTACATGGTCTGCGCCGTGACGCCCTTTTACGGCGAATCCGGCGGCCAGGCCGGCGACCTGGGCGTCGTGACCACGCTCACCGGCGACGTGGCCGTGATCGGGACCATCAAGGCCGGGCCGGAGCTGACGGCGCACCATATCCAGGTCAAGACCGGCGAGATCCTGCTCGACCAGGAAGCCGAGCTGGCCGTGGATGCGAATGTGCGCGCCGCCACCGCCCGCAACCACACCTGCACCCACCTGCTCCACAAGGCGCTTAAAAACGTGCTGGGCGGCCACGTCAACCAGGCCGGTTCTCTGGTGACGCCCGACCGGCTGCGGTTCGACTTTTCCCATATCGCGGCCATGACCCCGGAGGAGCTGACCCGGGTCGAGGACGAGGTCAACGCGGCGATCCTGCTCGATGCGCCGGTGGTGACCGAGGTGCTCGGCATCGAGGCGGCCCGGGCCAAGGGGGCCACCGCCCTTTTCGGCGAGAAATACGGCGACGAGGTGCGCGTGGTCGAGGTTCCGGGCGTGTCCATGGAGCTGTGCGGCGGCACGCACATAAAAGCCACCGGCCAGGCCGGCAGCTTTTACATCCTGTCCGAATCGGGCGTGGCCGCCGGCACCCGGCGCATCGAGGCGACCACGGGCGTCAATGCCGTCAAGCACGTGCGCGAGATGCGCGGCGAGCTCGACGAGACGCTCAAGGCCGTCAAGGCCAAGCCGGGCGAGCTGACGGCGCGGGTCAAAAAGCTCCTCGACGAGATCAAGGCCCTTGGCAAGGAAAAGGAACAGCTCGCCGCCAAGCTGGCTTCCGGCCAGGGCCGCGACCTCATGGCCGGCCTGGAAGAGGTCAATGGCGTGCCGCTCTTGTGCGCCCGGGTGGACGCGCCGAGCGTCAAGGCGCTGCGCGAGGCCATGGACGATCTGCGCAGCAAGCTCCCCTCCGGCGTCATCGCCATCGCGGCCGAGCAGGAAGGCGGCAAGGTGAGCCTGATCGTCGCCGTCAGCAAGGATCTGCACGCCAGGTTCACGGCACCGGCGCTCATTAAGGACGCGGCCGCGGCGGTCGGCGGCTCCGGCGGCGGCCGGCCCGACATGGCGCAGGCCGGCGGCACCAACCCGGCCGGCATCGACGAAGCCTTCGCCAAGGTCAAGGCGGCTGTGGCGGGGTAGGGTGAGAGAAGGGGAAGCGGAAGAAAGCCTCCGGCGGCCAAAGGGGGTGACCCCCTTTGGAATCCCCGAAATGGGGGAATGGGATAGAGGGCCGGCAAGGCCACATGGAAAGGCGGCTCCGTGACGGGGCCGCCTTTTTGCTTTATTGGGATGGCAGCCAACCGGTCATCGACATTGCCATTGCATCGCGGCAAAGACGGTTCGCTTGCATGCGCCGCGCTGCCCTATTTA
>JBKICS010000088.1:0-3168 GCA_046567015.1 Acidobacteriota bacterium
GAGGCCATCGACAAGAGGTGGCGGGGCTCGGCGCTGTTTTCCTCCGACGCCGTGCACTATTCCGTCGTGAGCCTGATCGTGTTCGTTTCCATCGCCGCGCTCCTGCTGGGCCTTATCGCCCTGCTGCGCCGCACCGTGCGCCGCCAGTCGTTTAAGCTCAACCAGCTGCGCACCGCCGTGGGCCAAAGCGAGGAGCGGCACCGCGAGCTGGTGCAAAGCGCCGCCAGCATCATCCTGCGCCTGGATCCCGTGGGCCGGGTCGCCTTCTGCAATGCCTTCGGGCTGGACTTTTTCGGTTACCGCCTGGAAGAAATGACCGGCCGCGAACTCGGCCCCCTGATCGATCCCACGGGGAGCGACGACCGTCCCTGGCCTCTGGTCCTGGCCGACCTGGACGCCGCCCCGGAAGGCGTCCTGTCCCTGACCCGGCGCCACCTGCGCCGAAACGGGGAAATCGCCTGGATCGCCTGGGCCGTGCGCGGCCTGCGCGACGCTTCCGGCTCCTGGGCCGAAATCCTGTGCATCGGCAACGACATCACCGAGCGCAAACGCATCGAGGAAGCCCTGCGGGCCAGCGAAGCCCGCTACGCCCTGGTCGCCAGGGGCGCAAACGATGGCATCTGGGACTGGGATCTGCGCACCCATGCCGTGTATTTTTCGCCGCGCTACCTGGATATCCTGGGCTACGCCCCGGACGAGATGGGACAGCTCCTTGACGAATGGACCCGGCGCATCCATCCCGACGACGCCGAAGCGGTGGTCCGCGCCAACAAACGCTGCGCCGACGGCGAAGTGGATACTTTCGCCGTGGAATACCGCATGCGCCACAAGGACGGCTCCTACCGCTGGATTCACGGTCGCGGGGCCAGCCTCAAGGACGAGCAGGGCAACGTCATCCGCCTGGCCGGCACCCACACCGACATCACGCGACGCAAGCGCGACGAGAAAGCGTTGCGCGAAAGCCAGGACCAGCTCGCCAAGATCTTCCGCTTCGCTCCCGTGGGCATTGCCATCACCACCCGCCGCGAAGGCCGCATCCTGGACCTCAACGAAACCAGCGCCCGGATTCTCGGCTATGTCAAAGCCGAGATCATGGGCCGCACCGTCACCGAACTCGGTCTCTGGCGCACTCCGGAAGCCCGCGAAGCGCTGCTGGCCGAATTGGCCCGCAACGGCTCCGTCAATGGCAAGGAATTGGTATTCACTCACAAATCCGGAACGCCCGTGGTCGTGCTCTACTCGGCCGTGCCCCATCAGACCTACGGCGAATCCTGCATCCTGGCCGTGCTCATGGACATTTCGGAGCGCAAGGCCATGGAGCAGGCCCTGCGCCGCTCCAAGGACGCCGCCGAAGCCGCCAACAAGGCCAAGAGCGAATTCCTCTCCACCATGAGCCACGAAATACGCACGCCCATGAACACCATCCTGGGCATGGTCGACGTGCTCACCCCGACCGCGCTGACCCCCGAACAGGCCTACGCCATCAAAGCCATCGAGCTGGCCGGCGGCAACCTGCTCGCCCTGCTCAACGACATCCTCGATCTCTCCCAGATCGAGGCCGGCGGCGTCATCATGGAGGAAAAAATCTGCGACCTGCGGGAACTATGCGCCCAGCTCGTGGACATGATGCGCCCCGACGCCGCCCGCAAAGGCCTCGAAATGCGCCTGGAAACTCACGGCGAGCTCCCGCCTCGGCTGTACTGCTGCCCGGACCGCATCCGACAGATCCTGCTCAACCTGCTCGGCAACGCCATCAAATTCACCCCGAAAGGGGAAATCGTCCTGGAGCTCGGTCGCGAGGATTCTCCCGACGGCCAGAAGCTTCGCCTCGCCGTCCGCGACACCGGCATCGGCATCCCCGCCGACAAGCAGTCCCTGATTTTCGACCGCTTCACCCAGATCAACGCCGCCGCCAACCGGCAATACGGCGGCGTCGGCCTGGGACTGGCCATCTGCAAGAAACTCGCGGAAATGATGGACGGCCGCATCCGCGTCCAAAGCCGCGAGGGGCATGGCTCCACCTTCACCCTCACCCTGCCCCTGCGCCCGGCCGGCCGGCCCCAATCCCAACCCCAGTCGGCCCCCCAATGCCCCCTGCGCCCCGGCAAGGGCCGGGGCGGGAGCGTGCTCCTCGTCGAGGACAGCCCCTCCAACGTCGAAGTCATGCGGCTGATGCTTGAAGACACCAGCTTCGACGTCGCCTGGGCCCCCAGCGGCGAAGCCGCCCTGGCCCTTCTCGAAGAAAAATCCTTCGATATCGTTCTCATGGACGTGGAGATGCCCGGCATGGACGGCTACGAGACCACCCGGGCCCTGCGCCGGCAGGAACAGGAGCAAGGCCGGGCACGCACCCCGGTCGTGGCGCTCACCGCCCACGCCTTCGAGGAGCACCGCCAGCACAGCATCGAAGCCGGCTGCGACGACTTCCAGGTCAAACCCATCCCCAAGGCCCGGCTCCTCAGCGTCCTGGAAACCTGGCTGTCCCTGCGGCCATAGCCAAAAGGAAGCGCCCGGGGTCAGAGCATCGCCTCGGCAGGGTCCGGGGCCGCGCACCGATCAGGACAACTGCAATCCCAGGTCCGAAAGCCCCGCCTTGTCCGCTTCCAGGGACGCGCCGCCGGTGGTCAGGTAATCGCCGACCATGAGGCCGTCCGCGCCGCAGGCCATGGGGGCCAGGTTGTCGGTGGTCGGCCCGAACACCGTGGGCCGGCCGCCGCAAATGCGGATATGGCGGTCGGGCAGAAGCAGGCGCAGCAGGATGACGATGCGCCGGGCCTCGTCGCGGGTCAAGACGGGCTGATCGGCCAGCGGCGTGCCGGGAATGGGCGAGAGGAAGTTGACCGGCACGGAATAGACTCCGGCCTCAAGCAGCGTAAGCGCCAGATCGGCCCGATCGGCCCAGGTTTCGCCGAGGCCAAAGAGGCCCCCGGAGCAGGCGGGGATGCCGAGGGCGCGGCAGACGCGCAGCACTTCGAGGTTGTCGTCGAAGGTGCGGGTGGTGCAGATGTTCGGGTAGTGGGCCCGGGAGGTTTCGAGATTGTGGTGGTAGGCGGCAAGGCCGGCGGCCTTGAGCCGGGACAGGGCCTCCCGGGGCAGTACGCCCAGGGAGGCGTCGGCGGCCAGGCCCGCGGCGGCGACCCCGGCGAGGGCCTTGGCGGCCAGAGCCAG
>JBKICS010000089.1:0-6985 GCA_046567015.1 Acidobacteriota bacterium
CGGCCGGAGCGGCCGGCGCTGCGGCCGCCGCCGCCGCGGAACGGCCGGCCCGGCCCGCCCGGCCCGGCGGTTCCCAGCTCCGCGACCTGGTGGCCATCGGCGTGTCCACCGGCGGCCCCCCGGCCGTGCAGAAGATGTTGTCGGTCTTGCCGCAGGATTTTCCCGCCGGCATCCTCATCGCCCAGCACATGCCGGCGGCCTTTACCGGCCCCTTTGCCAAGCGGCTGGACGGCGTGTGCCGGATCACGGTCAAGGAAGCCGAGGACGGCGAGCGGTTCCAGCACGGCGTGGCCTATGTCGCGCCCGGGGGCAAGCACCTGCGCATCGACCAGAAGGTCAGCCGCATCGAGGTGCGGGTGGTGGAGGAGCCGCGCGAGGCGCTGTACAAGCCGTCGGCTTCGGTGCTGTTCGATTCCGTGGCCGCCGGCGTCGGCCGACGCGCCCTGGGCGTGGTGCTGACCGGCATGGGCAGCGACGGCCTGGACGGCATGCGCGTGCTCAAGGCCAAGGGCGGGCGCGCCCTGGCCCAGTCCGATTCCACCTGCGTGGTCTACGGCATGCCCAAGGCCATCGTGGACGCGGGACTGGCCGACGAGATCGTCGACATCGACGACATGGGCGAAGCCATTGTGCAAAACCTTTACAAATGAGCGTTCCCTCCGGGAGCGGGCAAGGATGTGGCATGGTGGACTGCACCGACTTGTGCCAAAGGCTTGGCAGCGACGATCCGGACGTGCTGCGCGACGCGGCCTATGACGCCGGCGAGAGCCGGTGCCTGACCGCCGTGCCGCTTTTGGCCAACCTCCTGTGCACGCACAATCTGGGCGTGCAGGAGGCGGCGGACCGGGCCCTGCGCAAGCTTGGCGGCAGGGAAGTCGTGGCCGCGGTCAAGCCGCTTTTGCGCTCCGACGACGCGCCGGCCCGCAACGCCGCCATGGACATCCTGCGCGACGTCGGGGGCCAGGATTTTCCGACCTTGCTCGAACTGCTCCACGACGCCGACCCGGACATCCGCATTTTCGCCTCCGACATCCTGGGCTCCACCCAAAGCCGGCTGGCCGTGGCCCCGCTGTGCGAGGCGCTGCTCAAGGATCCCGAGGTCAACGTCCGCTACCAGGCCGCCGTGAGCCTGGGCGAACTGGCCTTCACCGAGGCCGCGCCGGGCCTGGCCAAGGCCCTTTGCGACGAGGAGTGGGTCCAGTTCGCCGTCATCGAGGCCCTGGCCAAGATCCGCGACGCCTCCTCGGTGGGGGCGCTGGTCGCGGCCCTGGACAAGAGCACCGACCTGGTGGCCTCCATGATCGTGGACGCCCTGGGCGAGATCGGCAACATCAAGGCCGTGACCATGCTGCTTCGGCGCATGGACGCCTCGCCGGACGTGCTGCGCAACAAGATCGCCAAGGCCGTGGTGCGCATCCTCGGCGGCAAGGCCCTGTCGCTTCTGTCCGCAGCCGAGCGCGACCGCTTTCGTGCCTATCTGCTGGACGCCATCGCTGACGACGAAGAGGACGTGCAGGACGCGGCCGTGTCCGGCCTGGGTTCGATCGGCGGCGAGGACGCCTCCGAGGCGGTCCTGGCCCACGCCGCCCGCCTGGACCGCGACAACAATCCCGAGCGCTACGACCATGCCGTGGCCGCCCTGCGCGAGATGGGGCTGACCCGGGCCCTGGGCCTGGCCTTGCGGGAGGGGGACGACTCCCGGCGCGTGGTAGCCCTGGACGTCCTGTCCGGCCTGCCCTGCCCCGAGTGTCCGGCCCTGCTCGTCGCCGCCTTCGCCGGTTTGCCCGAATCCTTTCAGCCGGCGGCCGCCAAGGCCCTGGCCGGCATCGCCGGGCGGGATGCGGTGGATTTTTTCCTGGAGCTGCTTGACAGCGACAACGAAGCCGTGCTGCTCGAGGCCGTGGCCTTCCTGGGCGGCGGCATGCGGGTGGACGCCGCCGGCGAGCGGCTTTTCGCGCTGTTGGCCCATCCCTCCGACGCGGTCAAGGAAGCCGCCCTGGACGCCTGCGTGGCCATCGGCGGCGCGGTCCTGGACGCCCGCTTCCGGGAGCTGGCCCAAAGCAGCGAGCCCATGGACCGGCTCATGGCCGTGTACGCCCTGGGCCGCCTGGGCGTGGGCGACCACCTGGACATCATCCGGGCCGCCCTGACCGACGAGATTCCGGACATCCGCAAGATCGCCCTGGAGACCCTGGCCGAATCCTGCGGCCACGACGCGGCCAGCCTCGGCCTGATCGTGAGCCGGCTGGGTGACGAGAGCCGGGACGTGCGGCTGGCCGTGGTCGAGGTGCTGGGCGGCTGCGACAGCGGCGAGGTGCTGCCGTATCTGGAAAAAGCCTTGGTGGACCGCGACGACTGGGTGCGCATCCGGGCCGTGGAGGCCCTGGGGCTTCGCGGGGAGCGCGGCAGCGTGCCGCGCCTGCTCGAATTGGCCGGGGATCCAAGCAAGCTCGTGGCGCTCAAGGCCGTGGAAACACTTGGCGAAATTGGTGGTCCGGACGCCTTCCAGGCGCTGATGGGGCTGATCGCCAACGACGATCCGGAGTTGGCCGGGACAGCCGAGGCGGCCCTCGCCCGACTGCAGGACGAGCAAGGGGAGCGCTAGTCCATGACCTCGCTTTTTTCCAAGACGATTTCCCTGCGCAAGGAACTCAAGATCTCCGACCCGGAGTTCTCCGTGCTGCGGGATTTCATTTATGCCCAGTCGGGCATCTACGTGGCCGACAACCGCAAGTACCTGGTGGAAAACCGTCTGGCCGCCCGCATCAAGGA
This sequence comes from Acidobacteriota bacterium, assembly GCA_046567015.1. GTDB lineage: Bacteria > Desulfobacterota > Desulfovibrionia > Desulfovibrionales > Desulfovibrionaceae > Solidesulfovibrio. The sequence continues at coordinate 2,773 of JBKICS010000089.1, forward strand.
GCTCAACCTCAAGAGCTTCGCCGAGTACCACGCCTTTTTGCAGTACGACGCCGGCCGCCGCCAGGAGCTCAACCGCCTCTTCGAGGTAATAACCACCAACGAGACCAGCTTTTACCGCAACCCGCCCCAGCTCAAGGTCTTCCAGGACATGGTCCTTCGAGATGTGCTGGACAAGCTCAAATCCCTGCGGCAAAAGCGCCTGCGCATCTGGTCGGCCGGCTGCTCCACGGGCGAGGAACCCTACACCATCGCGATTATCCTGCACGAGGTGCTGCGCGCGGAAATCGCCGCCTGGGACATCCGCATCACGGCCAACGACCTGTCCGAAGCCGTGCTGGCCCAGGCCCGGGCCGGAGTCTACACCGACTACAGCCTGCGCACCACGCCCAAGGAGATCGTCGCCCGCTACTTCACCCCGGACGGAACCAATTTCAAGCTCAAGCCCGAAGTCAAGCGCCTGGTGAGCTTCGGCCAGATCAACCTCTCCGACCGGATGCAGCTCAAACGCGTGGAGCGGTCCCACATCGTGTTTTGCCGCAACGTCATCATCTATTTCGATGACGAAATGAAGAAAAACGTCATCACGGCCTTCTACGACAATCTGCTGCCCGGCGGCCAGTTGCTCATCGGCCATTCGGAATCCCTGCACAACATCTCCCGGGCCTTTCGTCCCAAGCATTATCCCGGGGCGATCATCTACAGCAAAGAGGAGTAGCAGGGATGACATCTGGGGCGGGGGCGCGGTCGCAGGAGTCGCGGTGGCCCGAATACTGGCGGTAGCCAACCAGAAGGGCGGCGTCGGCAAGACCACCACGGCCTTGACCTTGGCTGCGGCCCTGGCCCGCCTGGGGCGACGGGTGCTGGTCATGGACCTGGACCCGCATGGCTGCGCTTCGGCGCATTTGGGCATATTTCCCGAGGGGCTGGCCGCATCGGCGGCCGATGTTTTTCTGGCCGAGAACCCGGCCGCCGTGCCTTGGGGCGAGCTGATCCGGGTCTCGGGGCAGGCTCCGTTCGACCTGGCCCCCAGCCATACCCGGCTGGCGGATTTGGACATGGATCTTAAGGACCGCAAGGGAAAGGGCGTGCTGTTGCGACTGGCGCTTGACGCAGGACCGGCCTACGACCACGTGCTGCTCGACTGCCCGCCCCACACCGGGGTGGTTTTGGTCAACGCCCTGGTGGCCTCGGATCTGCTCATCATTCCGATCCAGACGGATTTTCTGGCCCTGCACGGGGTGCGCCACCTCTTTGACACCATGCGGGCGCTCAACCGCGTCCTGCCCCGGCCCATCGCCTACCGGGCCCTGGCCACCATGTTCGACCGCCGGGCCAAGGCTTGCGCCCGGGTGCTGGAACTGTTGCGCAACAAATTCGGGGAGCGCATGTTTTCCACGGTGATCGGCCTGGACACCAAATTCCGGGAGGCCAGCGCCGCCGGCAAGGTGGTCCAGGACCACGCGCCGGATTGCCGGGGAGCCGGCGAATACGCCAGACTGGCCGAGGAGGTGGCGGTTCTGTGAGCCCTAGCCTTGAGGAGTATTTCGAGGAGCGGGTGCTATTGCCGGAGCAGGGCGACGGCGCGTTTTCCGATGCCGAGCGGGCGTTTTTGTCGCGCTACATGGGCGAGGATTTCGAGGCGGCGCTTGCACGACAGGGCTTGTCCCGGCCGGCGGCCGTGGAATCGGTCACCGGCGAGTTGTCCCCGGCCCCATCGCCGCAGGCCGAAACCGGGGACCGGGAGGGCGACGAGGACGCGGCCCTGGAGGCCGACCTGGCCCTGGCCCGGGAGGTCAAGCTGGTGGGATTCCGGGTGGCCGGCCAGGAGCTGGCCGTGCCCATCGCCCAGGTCCAGGAGGTGCTGCGGGCCATGCCGCTCACCCGCCTGCCGGCCGCGCCGCCCCATATCGCCGGGGTGACCAATCTGCGCGGCCGGGTGGCCCCCATGGTGGATCTGGCGAAAATCATGGATTTTTCCAGTCCCGGCGGGGACAATCGGTTCGTCATCGTCTGTCGCGGCCGGGGGATGCTGGTGGGCCTTTTGGTGGAAGCCATCGCCGCCATGCATCAGGTCGCGGGACAGGACATCGAGTGGGGGGTGGAGGCCCGGGTGGGCGTGGCCTCGGAGCTGGTTTCCGGCCTGCTCAAGGTCGGCGACGGCCTGGTCAAGATCCTCTCCGTTGACAGCCTGTTCCAAAAGGTTTTGAAGAGCTGAGGAGGGAAAAGGATGCCCAAGCATATCCTAATCGTGGATGATTCCAAGACGGTGCGCAATCTCGTGGCCTTTATCATGCGCAAGGAAGGCTTCAAGGTCACGGCGGCCGAGGACGGCCTCGACGGCCTGGAGAAGCTCTACACCGACCAGCAGGTCGATCTGATCATTACCGACATCAATATGCCGCGCATGGATGGCATCACGTTCATTAAAACCGTCCGTGAACAGGACGTCTACCGCGACATCCCCATCGTGGTGCTGTCCACCGAGGGCGAGGAGCGCGACATCCACGCCGGGCTGTCCATCGGGGCCAACCTGTACATGGTCAAGCCCGCCCAGCCCGAAGTCATGGTGCGCAACGTCAAGATGCTTTTGGGATAACGTCGGCGGCCGGTCAGCATAAACGTCGCGAGGTGCCTTGATGAGCCAGGATTTCATGGATCCGGAATTGTTTGCCGACTTTATCGTCGAAGCCCGGGAGCACCTCGAAACCATCGAGCCCAATCTCCTGGAGCTGGAGCGAAATCCCGGCAACCTGAGCCTTTTAAACGACATTTTCCGGCCCATGCATTCGCTGAAGGGCGCTTCGGGCTTTCTGGGCCTAAACGCCATCAACGGCCTGGCCCACAAGGCGGAAAACATCCTCGACGAGCTGCGCAAGGGCAATATCCCGGTCACCCCCGAGATCATGGACGTCATCCTCTCGGCCACGGACATCCTGCGCACCATGATCGAGAACCTGGAACAGACCGGGGCCGAGGGTGACCTCGACACCGCCCCGGTCATCGCCCGCATCGCCGTGCTCCTGGACGGCGGACCGGCAGCGCCCCCCGAAGCGCCGGCCATGCCCTCGGCCGGCGATTTTCCGCCCGAAGACGAACCGGCTCCCATGCCCCAGGCCGCGTCCGAGCCGCAGCCCGCCGCCCCGAAGCCGGCGGCCAGGCCGGACCAGCCCCTGGCGGCCAAAACGATCATCAACATCGAGGATCTGCCGCCGTATCTGCCCGACCCCTATCCGCTCACCTCCATCGGCGAAGGCCATATGGCCGATTTCATGGAGGAAGCCCGGGAAATTATCGAGCGCCTAAACGCCGCCCTGCTCGAGCTCGAAGCCACCGGCGCCGGCCCAAACGAAAGCATCAACGATATTTTTCGCTATTTCCACAATTTGAAGGGCAATAGCGGCATCATCGGCCACAAGGAATTAAACGGCCTGACCCACGAGGCCGAAACCCTGCTCAACCGGGTGCGCAAGGGCGAAATGGCCGCCACCCCGGCCATGGTCGATCTCCTTTTGGCCGTGGTCGATCAGGTCGAGGCCCTGGTCTCGGACATCGACGCGGCCACGAGCCTGGCCGTGCCCCGGGACATCCGCCCCCTGGTGGCCCGGCTCAAGCAGGCCAGCGAGGACGGCTACGTGGCCGAGCCCCAGTCCGACGCGGCCGGGCCGGAGCCCGACCCCGCGCCGGAGCCTGCGCCCGCGCCGGAGCCTGCGTCGGAACCGGAGCCCGCGTCGCCCGCCAAGTCCGCCAAGGACGCTCCGGCCGTGGCCCCGGGCTACGATCCGGAAGACGTGGCCGTGTTCGAGTCCACCATCGACCAGCAGCTTTTGTTCATGACCCAGGCCCTGGCCGGACTCAACGAGGATTCCGAGTCCAAGGAGATGGTGGACGGCCTCTACCGGGCGCTCGTCACCATCCAGAATTCCTCGGGCTACATGGGCCTGACCGATCTCAAGGTCCAGGCCGAACGCACCGCCGGCCTGGTGGACGCGGGCCGCAAGCAGGGTCTGCCCTTCGAGATGCTCCTCGACATGCTGCGCCAGGAGTGCGCCATTCTGGGCGACATGATCGCCTCGGCCCTTGGCAAGCTGCGCGCCGGAACCGATGCCCCGGCCGCCGCCGAGACCGCCCAACTGCCTCAGGCCGCGCCCGAACCGGCCCCGGCCCCCGAGCCCGAGCCGGCGCCTGCTCCCAAGCCGGAACCGGCGCCTGAGCC
>JBKICS010000090.1:0-4500 GCA_046567015.1 Acidobacteriota bacterium
CGGGGTGAATCCGTAGGCTTCGGCCAGCTTTCCGGCCGGGGCCGAGGCGCCGAAGTGGGAGATGCCGTGAATCCGGTTCATGGCGCCGGTGTACTGGCACCACAGTTCCGGACGCCCGGCTTCCACGGCGAAGCGGAAGGGGATGCCCGGCGGCAGGACGGCCTCTTTGTATTCGTCGGGCTGCTCGTTGAAAATCTCCATGCAGGGGATGCTGACGATGCGGATGGCGAGCTGCGGCAGCAGTTTGGCCGCGGCCATGGCCAGGGAGACTTCCGAGCCCGAGGCCAGCAGGATCAGATCGGGCTTGCCATCGGCAACGTCGATAAGCACGTAACCGCCGCGTTTGACGCCCTCGACCAGGCCCGGATAGACGGCCGGGTCGAGAATGGGCAGGTTCTGGCGGGTTAAAAGCAGGCTGGTGGGCCGATTGGTCCGGGTCAGGGCAATTTCCAGGCAGGAACAAGTCTCGTTGGCGTCGGCCGGGCGCATGACCAGCATGTTGGGGATCAGACGCAGCGAACTGGTTTGCTCGATGGGCTCGTGGGTGGGCCCGTCCTCGCCGACGTAGAAGGAGTCGTGGGTGAACACGTGCAGGGCCGGGATGCGCTGGAGCGCCGCCATGCGCAGGGCGTTTCGCTGGTAATCCGAGAAAATGAGGAAGGTCGCGCCAAAGGCCATGAGCCCGCCGTGGAGCACGATGCCATTGACGATGGCGCCCATGGGGAACTCGCGCACACCAAAGCACAGGGTGCGGCCCAGGGGTTTTTTCGGGCTGAAGACGCCGGTGGCCCTACGGAATTTCTCGGTCTGATTCGACGGGTCGAGGTCGGCCGAACCGCCGACGAGCAGCGGGAACTGGTCGGTGATGGCGTTGAGGGCCGCACCCCAGGCCGAACGGGTGGCTACGGATTTGGCCGGATCAAAGGTCGGCCAGTCGAAGGTGCGGTTGCCGGGCGCGCGCTTGGCCTGCCGCCAGAGATCCTCGAAGGCGGCGTCCGAAGCCAGCTTGGCTTCCAGGGTCGTGTCCCAGGCCTTGCGGGCGGCGGTCAGCGAGGGATAGCGGGCGCGGAAGTGTTCGCCCACCTCGGGCGGCAGATAAAAGGCCTTGTCCTCGGGCAGGCCGAGGAGCTTTTTGGTGGCGGCCACTTCGTCGGCGGAAAAGGGGGCGCCGTGAGAATTGGAGTCGCCTTCCATGGTAAAGGCGCCCTTGGCGATTGTGGTGTGGCCGATGATCATGGACGGCCGGCCGGTTTCGGCCCGGGCGGCATCCAGGGCCGAGGCGATGGCGGCGTGGTCGTGGCCGTCGATCTCCACGACGTGCCAGCCCATGCTCTCGAAAAGCATCTTGTAATTGGTGTGGTCGCAAATCGCCACCGGGCCGGAGAGCTGGATCTGGTTCTTATCGAACAGCACGATGAGCCGGCCCAGGCCCCACAAGCCGGCCAAGGCGGCCGAACCCTGGAACACCGGGGTCTGGACGTCGCCGTCGGAGGACATGACATAGGTGTAGTGGTCGGTGGTGTCCCGGCCCAGGCGTTCCCGCAGCATGGCCTCGGCCACGGCCATGCCCACGGCCATGGAAAAGCCCTGGCCCAGAGGGCCGGTGGTGCACTCGACGCCCGGGGTCTCGTAATTTTCCGGGTGGCCCGGGGTCTTGCTGCCGAACTGGCGGAAATGTTGCAGGTCTTCCATGGTGAGAAGGCCGCGCAGATGGAGCATGACATAGAGCAGCATGGACTCGTGGCCGGCGGACAGGACGAAGCGGTCGCGGTCGAACCACTGGGGATCGGCCGGGTCGTAGCGCAGGTAGTCCTTGAAAAGCACATACGCCATGTCGGCCGAGGACATGGCTCCCCCCGGGTGGCCGGAATTGGCCTTGCGGGTGGCGTCCATGATGAGGCCTTTGATAACGTTGACGGCCTTGGCGTCGCTGGCGGCGTTGGTGGTCATGGAGGATCCTCGAAAAGAGCGGTTTGAAGGGTTAGGCGGTAAGGGACGGGCAGCAGGTTTCGATCATGTCCACACGGCGCTGATGGCGGCCGCCTTCAAAAGCGGTGTCGATGAACACGTCGGCGATGGACGCGGCCAACCCCTGGCCGATGACGCGTTCGCCCAGGCACAGGACGTTGGCGTCGTTGTGCAGCCGGGTCATGCGGGCCAGGTATTCGTTGAGGCAAAGCGCCGCCCGGATGCCGGGCATGCGGTTGGCGGCCATGGACATGCCGATGCCCGTGCCGCACACCAGGATGCCGGCGCTGCCGGGGGTGGCCAGCACCTTGGCGCAGACGGCCTTGGCGAAATCGGGATAATCGACGCTTTTGGCCTCGGTCGGGCCAAGGTCGATCACGCTGTGGCCGGCGGCGGCCAGATGGACGACAAGTCCGGCCTTGAGGGCAAGGCCGGCGTGGTCGGAGCCGATGAAAACGGTTTTGGACATGATCGCAACTCGCAGACTGGACGCCGCGCGGCGGGTTAAAGTTCCGGCAAAAGGCCTTGGCTTCCGGAAGCGTCGAGGGGGCGGACCATGACGCTTGGCGGGACGGGCAGTTCCAGGTCGGCGGCCGGGTAGGGGGCCGGGCGCGGCTGGATGCTCTTGACGCGAAGCGTGAGCGTCGCGCCGCCCGGGGTGGTGAGGACAAGTCGTCTGGCCAGGGGTGCGGCCAGGCCCGGCACGGCCTCGTCGTCCTCGAAATCGACGCGCCAGGGCTCCAGGCCCCGGCCGGTCAGATGTCGCGGTTTGCCCTGGAAGTCAAGGGTGAGGCTGGACAGGCGCGGGTCGCCGGTAAAGGCGTATTCGTAGCCGTCCGTGACTTTTTTGGCGGCGGCGAAACGGGCCGGGGCCAGTTCGCCCAGGCGTCCCGAGACGATGGCCGCCAGTTCCCGCAGGGTAAAGGGCAGGGGCATGCCCAGGCGCGAAGCGCCGGCCCGGGTGTCGGCGTGGGTGAACACCGTGTCGCGGGATGGGACGAAGGCCGTGAACTCGCCGCCGGTTTCCCGCAGGTGGGCATAGGCCCCGCCCAGGGTGGTGGTCAGGTCCAGGCGCACGGGGTTGGCGTAGTTGCCGAAAAAGCGGTAGTTGAGCCGGCCGCTCTTGCCGCCCCGGGCAAAGCTCAGGGAACCGGACAGGGAAAAGGCCTGGGCCGGTTCGTTTTTCGCCTGGTCGGCCAGGAAGGTCTGGTACACGGCCGCGGACTCGTCGGCGGCCGAAGCCTTTGGTTTGACGGCGGCGCAGCCCGAGACCCACAGGGCCAGGGCGGCCAGCAGGAGCAGGCGCGGCAGGAGCCGGGCAGGGTGGTCGATCACAGGGCCTCCAGTTTCTTTTTCACGGCCGCCGGGTTGTCGGAGCCGAGTTCCAGGGCGCTGCGGTAGGCCTTCTGTGCCCGGGCCTTGTGGCCGGCGGCGGCGGCGATGTCGCCGTAATGTTCCCAGATGATGGCGTCCTTGACCTTGTGGCCCACGGCCTTCTCGATGGCGGCCAGGGCCTCGTCCAAGCGCTTGAGCTTATAGAGCGTCCAGGCCAGGGAATCGAGGAAGAACGGATTGTCCGGCTCTTTTTCCAGGGCCTTTTGGATCATGCCCAGGGCGCGCTCCAGGTCGCGGCCTTCCTCGGCCAGGGAATAGCCCAGGTAGTTGAGTGCGTCGGGGTGGGTGGGATCCTTGGCCACGATGCGTTCCATGGCCGCTTTGGCCCCGTCGCGGCGCTTGAGCTTCTCCAGGGCCACGCCGTAGCGGTAGAGCAGGTCGAGGTCGTCGGGCCAGGTGACGAGGGCGTCTTCCAGGGTCTTGGCCGCGCCGGCGGTATCGCCGGCCTTGTCCTGGACAGCGGCTTCCAGTCCGGCGAATTCGCGCCGGTCCGGATAGCGTTTCCGGGCCTCGCGCGCCAGGGCCCTGGCCGTGGCCAAGTCGCCGATTTCCGAGGCGATCTGGACCCGGAAGGTCAGGCTTTTGTCGTAGTTGGGATTCTCCGGCGGCACCTGGGCCAGGATGGCCATGGCCGCCTTGGGGTTCTTGTCGCCTTCATAGGCCAGCACGGCCTTGTAAAAGGGCAGGTCGGGACTGTCAGGATCGGCCTTTTCGAGCAGGCCGAGAACCTGTTTGGCCTGCTTGGCATAGCCGGCCTCGACCAGGGCCGACATGGCATCGAGGTATTGGGCCTTGCCGACCTGCCCTTCCTTGAGCAGGGCCATGGCCTTGGCCGGATTTTTCTGGCGGATGGCCAGGCGCACAAGCTTGGCCCGGATCTCCGGGGATTCCTCGCCCAGGGTCAACATCCGCTGGTAGGCGTCCTGGGCGCCCTTGAAGTCGCCTTCGGCCTCGAGCAGGCCGGCCAGTTCCGCCCAGGCCACCATGAGCCCGTTGTCCTTGTCCACGGCGGCCCGCAGGTGGCGGATGGCGTCCTTGGGCTGGCCGGCCCCGGCCGCGGCCTTGCCCATGAGGTAGAAAACCGTGGCGTCGCGTTGGGCCTCGGGAATGCGCCCCAGAAGGGTCAAGGCTTCCTTG
>JBKICS010000091.1:0-2827 GCA_046567015.1 Acidobacteriota bacterium
CTACGTCAACGGCCGCCCGGTCCTGGACCGGGTGCTCTTGGCCGCCGTGCGCGAGGCCTACAAGGGCCGGCTGCTGGCCCGGGAATACCCGCAGGCCGTCATTTTCATGGAGATCGAGCCGCAAGACCTCGACGTCAACGTGCACCCGGCCAAGACCGAAGTGCGCTTTCGCGAGGAGCAGGCCGTGTTCCTGCACCTGCGCCGGGCCGTCGGCGCGGCCCTGGACAAGGCCATGGTGCTGCGCGCCGTGCCGGCCCCGACGCCCTGGGTCAAGGCCGACGGCGAGCCGCCGAAATTCGCCAGCCGCCGGGATTTTCTCGACGAGTTGGTGCGCGCCGACGCGCCGGCCCCCCACGAGACCACGCCGTCCGCAGCAGCCGCGCCTGATTTTTCCTCGTCCCCGCGCACATCCTTTTCCGAAACCCTGCCGCCTTTGCCCGGAGCCGAGCAGCCGCCCTCGCGGGTGGCCGAAGCGCCGGCCCCGGAGGCAAGGCCGCCAATGGGAATGACGTCCGGGACGGCCCTGCGCGGGGCTTCGGCGGCGGGCCTGGCCCGTGCGGGCCTGCCCCCCGCGGGTCGTGCCTTTCCGGGGCCAACGGAGCAGGGTCCAACGCCGACGGGCCAGACCCGCCATTTCGATCCCCCGGCCGTGGCCCGCCGGGCCGCAGCCGATGCCGCAGGCCTGGCCCCCGGCCAGGGCGCGGACGTCCTGCGGGCCAGGACGCCCGACGAGCTGGAACCGGCCCTGCCGCCCGGGATGCGCTATCTGGGACAGTTCGACGACACCTACCTCATCGTGGATTTCGGCCGGGAGCTGGTGCTGGTGGACCAGCACGCCGCCCACGAGCGGGTCATCTACGCCGCCATGGAGGCCACCGGCTCCCGGGGCCACAGCCGGCCGCTGGGGATGCCGGTGGAGATCCGGCTCCACCCCTCGGAGCAGGCCCGGCTGCAAACGCTTTTTTCCGAACTGCGGGCCATGGGCTTTCAGGTCGACACGCCGCGCCCGGGCCTGGCGGCCATCGCCGGCGCACCGCCCGGGCTGACCGTCGGCCAGGCCAAGGAGTACTTAAGCGCGGCCCTGTCCGGCCAATCCAAGTCCTTGCAGGATTTGTGGGTGCTCATGAGCTGCAAGACGGCCATCAAGGCCGGCACGCGGCTCACCGACGACGAGGCCGTGGCCCTGCTCGCCCAATGGGCCAAGGCCCCGGAGCGCGACTACTGCCCGCACGGCCGGCCGGTGACGGTGCGCTTTGGCCAGCGCGAGATGGAAAAGATGTTCAAGCGGCGCAAGTAGCCGATTACTCGCCGCGCCGTTGCCGTAAAAACCCTGCGCGCCAGGCAGGGCGGGCCAGGCAGGGCGGGCCAGGCCGGTCCAGGCCGCGCCGCCAGCGGCCCGGGGCCGCATCCGACCAGACGCGGCTAGAAAATCAGGACCGTATAGCCCTGCTCGGCATAACCGGCCATGCCCGGATGGCCGTGCATGTCGTCAAGCAGCGCCAGCCCCTCGCTCTGACACGCCTCCTGGCTGCCGAGCTGGTGCGAGCAGGCCCGGCACACCCCGGCGAAAAGCCCCAGCCCCTTGGTCTTTTCAAACAGCGCATGCATGGGATGCTCCGCCTTCCCCAGCTCGGCCACCAGTTTCGTGGCCTCCCCTTCCAGCACCACCTGGGCCACATAGCCCTTCTCCCGGTAGTCGATGGCGGAGAGCAGCACATGGACGAAACACGACACATTGCCCTGAAAAGCGAACAGCACGACTTTTTTTTCCATGATCACCCCTGCGGCAACGATTCCCGTCAGCCCCTAAACCTTGCCCACCGGAGCCAGATACATGGTGAATTCGTTTTCGCCGTCCAGGTTAAGCAACCGGTCGCAGGCCTCCTGGTCATAGGCGGCGATGGCGCAGGTGCCGGCCCCCACGGCCTCGCAGGCCAGGTAGAGGTTCTGGCAGACATGGCCGGCGTCCAGGGCCATGACCTTGTAGGAGGCCTCGGCGTAGCGCCATTCCATGCGCTCGGGCACGGCCGTCCAGAAAAACGTCGCCGCGCCCCGGGCCACGAAGCCCTGGTTGAAGGCGGCCAGGGCCACCTCCTCTTCCAGATGCTCCTGGCGATCGATCTCGATCAGGGCATGCTCCACCGGCAGGTAGCGGTACAACGCCGGCTCGAGTCCCCGGACCCGATAGACGGCCAGATAGGTCTCGAAGGCATGGCGGCAGCCGGCCGAGGGCACGGTGCGAAGCCCCCCGGAAGCCCCGGTGTTCTGGCGCAGGCCCTGGGTGGCCCACAGGAGAAAGGCCAGCTCGTCCTGGGTGAAAAGCTGCTGGCGAAAGCTGCGGTGGGACTTGCGCCGGGCAATGGCCTCGGCCACGGACAGGTCGCTGACGCCCTGCCACTCCCCGGGCCTGGCCAGGGGAATGAGCTCCGCGCCGGCCGGATAGGGCTTTTGCAGGGGGGGCGGCGGCAGGCCCCGGTTCTGGGCGGTCTGGGAAAAGTCCACCATCTTGCGGATGGTATCCTTCAAGAAGAACTTCAGGTTTACGTTCATCCACCCTCCCCGGGGCTCTTCCGCCGCCAACCCGTGCCGCGTCGCCGAAAGACAGGCACGGGCCAAGACCAGCCGCTGCATACGAAATCGGAACTATGTCTCCAGGATAGCACCGTATTTGCGAGAGACGCAACAGGAATCGCCGTCCCTCGCTCCCGGGACGGGACGGCGCGCCCGCTCGCGGACGCCCTTCTCGCTCCGGTGCGTTTGGGGACGGGCGGCAGGCCATCAGGCGTAGCCGGCCAGGATGTCGGCCAGCACGGCCGTATCCGGCTCC
>JBKICS010000092.1:0-6143 GCA_046567015.1 Acidobacteriota bacterium
AAGATCGGCGACCTGACCACCGAGACGCACATGCAGGAGTCGCAAGTCTACACCACGGTGGAGCGCATCTTTTCCTCCATCACCCTGGTCCAGGCCTTTGGCCGCGAGGACGAGGAGCGGCGCAAGTTCGTCGCCGAGTCCCAGCATTCCTTCGATCGCAAGCTGTCGCTCTACGCCCTGCAGACCATCTACGGCTGGCTGGTGTCCGGCATCACCGCCGCCGGCACGGCGCTGGTGCTCTACATCGGCGTGCGCCACGTCCTTTCCGGCCAGCTCTCCACCGGCGAGCTGCTGGTCTTTATCGCCTACCTGGCTTCGCTGTATACGCCGCTGAACAGCTTAAGCGACACCGTGGCCGGCATCCGGGCGTCGCTGGCCCGGGCCAGGCGCGTCATGGACGTGCTGGCCGTCAACGAGGCCGTGCCGGAAAAGCCCGATGCGCCAAAGCTCGCCGTAAGCCGGGGCGAGGTGGTCTTTAAGGACGTCAGTTTCGGCTATACCCCGGAGAAAATGGTCTTAAACGACGTGGACTTCACCTGTCCCGGCGGTTCCACCGTTGCCATCGTGGGCCAGACCGGGGCCGGCAAGACCTCGCTGGTGAGCCTTTTGTTGCGCTTTTACGATCCCCAGAAAGGGTCCATCAGCATCGACGGCCAGGATCTGCGCGACGTGACGCTGCGCAGCCTGCGCGACCACATCGCCATTGTCCTGCAGGACACCCAGCTCTTTCCCATGAGTGTTCACGACAACATCGCCTACGGCAAACGCCAGGCCAGCCGCGAGGAAGTGATCCAGGCCGCCACCCTGGCCAACGCCCACGATTTTATCGTCTCCCTGCCCGAGGGCTACGACACCATCCTCGGCGAGAAGGGGGCCAACCTCTCGGGCGGCCAGCGCCAGCGCCTGTCCATCGCCCGGGCGCTCCTCAAGGACGCGCCGCTGCTCATCCTCGACGAGCCCACCTCGGCCCTGGACGCCGAGACCGAGGCGCTCATCATGGAGGGCCTGGAGCGGCTCATGCAAAATAGAACCACCTTCGTCATCGCCCACCGCCTGTCCATGATGCGCCGGGCCGACATGATCCTGGTGATAAAAAACCAGCGCATCCACGAAATGGGCTCCTACGACGACCTCATGGCCCGAAACGGCGAATTCGCCCGGCTCCACGCCATCCAGATGGGCAAGGGCAAGCCGCAAAAGCAGTCCCCCGCGCCGCTGGTGGCCTAGCCCCCAGAGACCACGCCAAACCGGGGACCGCGAGGTTCCCGAGCGCGCCGCTCCTGCCGCCCGTTGGCAGGAGCGGCGTTTCATGCAAGTGAACCCGGGGAGACGCCATGAAAAAGACAACCCGTTTCCGTGAGCTCGTGGCCGCGCCGGAGATCCTCATGCTGCCCGTGGCCCACGACGGCCTCTCCGCCCTGGCCATTGCCGAGGCCGGGTTTTCCGCCCTGGCCGTGGCCGGCTACGGTTCCTCGGGGAGCGCCCTTGGCCTGCCGGACATCGGGCTTATGACCGCAACGGAAATGCTCGCGCACTACAGCCACATCATCGAGCGGGTGGACGTGCCGGTCCTGGTGGACATCGACACCGGCTTTGGCGACGTCAACAACGTGATCCGCGCCGTGCGCCAGGTCGAGAGCATGGGCGCGGCCGCGCTTTTTATCGAGGACCAGACCTTTCCCAAACGCTGCGGGCACATGGCCGGCAAGTCGGTCGTGTCGGTGGAGGAGTATCTGCCCAAGCTGCGGGCCGCGCTTTGGGCCCGGGAGGATCCCGATTTCGTCATCATGGCCCGCACCGACGCGGCGGCCGTGCACGGCCTGGGCGAAGCCATCCGCCGGGCCTGCCTTTACGCCGAGGCCGGGGCGGACATGGTGTTCGTCGAGGCCGTCACCAGCGTGGAGGACATGCGCCGGGTCAACGCCGCCGTGCCGGTCCCGAGCATGGCCAACATGATCGAGGGCGGCCGCACGCCGTTTCTCTCCACCGCCGAGCTTGAGGAGCTGGGTTACGCCCTGGTCGCCTATCCCTGCGCCTCGGTATTTACGGCGGTCAAAGCCTTGCGGGCCTGGGCCGGACACCTTAAAGCCAACGGCACGAGCGCCGGTTTCGCCGGCCCGGACACCATGATCGATTTCGAGGCGTACTTCCGCTTCATCGGCGCACCCGAGATCCGGGAGCGGGAAAAGCTGTTTTTTGGCGGTACGGGTGAGGGCGGGACACGGTGACGGTCCGGCAACGGATTTCCTCGCGGGGTCGGGACACCGGCCGGACGCGGCAGGCAGGATAAGGGGACATGGCAGACAGGACGCGGCCTGCGCCGGCACGTGGCGCAAGACCTGGCGGATCGGCGTGGAAGGCGACGGCCGGGCGCGTCGCCGTTTTGCTGTGCGTCAACCTGGCGCTCCTGGGGCTGCTTGAGTGGGGCGCGGGGATGATCTTGGACCGTCTCGGGCTCCATGCCGACAACACCCGCATATTCAACGCCGCCAACGGCCGGGACAACAGCTTTGTCGTCCAGTACGACGACCGTCTCGGCTACCGCCTCAAGCGTCAGGACACGGACCCCGCCCGGTTCGAGGACTCCGCCGGCCGCTCCGTGTCTGTGGCCAAGCCCGGGGGCGTCTTTCGCATCCTGTGCCTGGGCGGGTCCACCACCTATGGCGTCGGTGCGGACCGGAGCAATTCCTATCCGGCCCAGCTCGAAGACCTGTTGCACCGCGTCTACAGCGATTGCGGCATCCGCTTCGAAGTGCTCAACCTGGGCGTCATGGGCTACCACAGCTGGCATTCGCGGATTCGCTTCGAGACCGAACTGGCGGCCCTTAACCCGGATGTGGTCCTGGTCATGGACGCCGTCAACGATCTGGTGGCCAGCACCGTGGCCGACGATTCCCTGGCCTTTGCCCAGGAAAAGGAACGCCTCACGCGCCTGACCAACGCCCAGGGTGGCTCGGGCTGGCTGGCCTCGCTGGACAGGGCCGTAAGCGACCACAGCGACCTCTATCGTCTGCTGCGCTCCCTGGCCCATACGCTCGGCCAAGCCGAAAAGGCCGGCGCGGCCGACGCCGACGCGGCCATGCGCCAGCGCATCGAGCACTTCGGCTACCGCGACAACATGCGAAGCCTCATCAGCTTGATCCGAAAGGCCGGGGGCGAATGCGTCCTGGTGGACTACCCTTGGCTGGCCGCGTCGCAACCCGCCCCGGACGCGCCGGAAGTGACCCGCCGGGCCTCGACGGACCTCTACCGGTTCGGACGCGACTATTTTCCTGCCGCCAACGCGGCATTGGCCAGGCAGGGCGGCGTCGCCGTCATCGATCCCCAGCCCGCCTTTGACGCGGCCCTGGCGGCCAGGCCGTCCCGGGCCGGCGAACTGTATTTCGACGAGATCCATCTGACCAAATACGGCGACCAGTTGCTGGCCGCCCAGATCCTGGACGGGCTGCGCCGGGTCGAGGCCTTTGCCCGCCGCACGGCCGCCTGCCGGCCCGAGGATTCGGGCAACGCCGTCAAGCTCGATGATCCCCGCATCCATTTCACCAACGGCTGGCCGCGCGCCGGCGAATCGGCCCTGCCCCTGGTCCTGGAGGCGTCGGAAAACACCCGGCGCGACAGCGACGAGTACCCGGGCCGGGTCAAGATCAGTCCGGCCGATCCGACCCGTCCGGCCGTGCTGCGCCTTCGGGCCGATGCGCCCTTTGCCCCGCAACCCATGCCGCATACCGCCTATCCGGCCCTGTGGTATCCCCGCGTGTCCTGTGCTACGGACCGCGTCGAAGCGACGGCGAACGGCAAGACGGTGTTCGTCCTGGCCGGCACCCGCCAGTGCCGGTTTACCGAAGCGGCCGGCCGTTTCGGCATCGACCTGCCGGCCCTGGCTCCGGGCGGGACGGTCGACGTGCGGCTGTTCGGCCAGGCTCAGGTCTGGTTGACCGACGACAAGGTGTTTTTTACCGGGGACCAAACTCCCCCCGGCTACTGAGGCAACCGTGAAATCGTGCGCGGACGCCGCCGGCCATGCGGGCGTGCCAGCGTATCCGTCAATCAGCTTTGGGCGCAGGCCCTGTCCAGGATGCTTATGAAAAAACGCACCATCATCGTCTCCGGCCTGGCCGCCACCTATCCGCTGGGCGGCGTGGCCTGGGATTACATCCAGTACCTGCACGGCTTTTACCGGCTCGGCCACGACGTCTACTACCTCGAAGACACCGGCGGCTGGGCCTATGACCCCTTCAACGTCACCTTTGTCGACGACTTGACCTACCATACCAAGTACCTGGGCGATTTTCTCGAGCGCCTGCACCCGGGCATGGAAAAGCGCTTCTGCGTCATCGGCCCGGACGAGCGCCACTGGGGCATGTCGTCCGAGGAACTGGCCGACGTCGTGGCCCGGGCCGACGTGTTCTTCAATATCTCCACCACCTGCCAGTTGCGCGAGGCCTATGCCAAGATCCCGGTCAAGGTGCTCATCGATTCCGACCCGCTCTACACCCAGTCGGGGTTTCCGGACTATCTGGCCGGCACGGCCTCCGAGGAAGTGAAGGGCAATATCGAGAACATGCTGCGCCACGACGTGTTCTTCTCCTTTGGCGAGAATGTGGGCCAGGATTTCTGCACCGTGCCCAAGGGCGTCATCGACTGGATTCCCACCCGCCAGCCCATCGTGCTTTCAAGCTGGGCCGGGGCCGCCCCCAAGCCCAGCCGGGACGTCTTCACCACCGTGCTATCCTGGCAGCCGGCCCAGAAAGGGCCGCTGGTGGCCGGGGTGCAGTACGGCGGCAAAAACCTGGAATTCGAGAAGATGCTCGATCTGCCCCAGAAGACTTCGGCCGTGCTGGAACTGGCGCTCGGCGGCGGCAAGCCGCCGCGCGAACTGCTGGAGCAAAAGGGCTGGACCCTTCGCGACGGCTTTTCCATGTCGCAAACGCCCTGGGTCTACCGCGACTACATCTGGGACAGCTTCGCCGAGTTCTCCACGGCCAAGAACGCCTACGTGGCGACCACGAGCGGCTGGTTCTCCTGCCGCACCGCCTGCTATCTGGCCTCGGGCCGGCCGGCCGTGGTCCAGGACACGGGCTATTCCCGCTTCATGGAGGTGGGGGAGGGCGTGCTGTCCTTTACCGACGAGGCCGAGGCGCTGGCCGGCATCGAGGCCGTTCGCGCCGACTGGGACCGCCACAGCGCCGCCGCCCGGAAATTCGCCGCCCGCTATTTCGATTCCGACGTGGTCCTGGCCAAGCTGTTGGCCGACGCCCTGGCCTGAGGCCGCTGTGCCCGATTTGTACGAATTGACTTGTTCGTACGAAATGCGCATCTTCCGGGAAACCAAGGAGTCGTTATGGCCTCGCCAGAATCCGAAACCCAGATGAGCGCCGCCGTCGCCCGGGAGCATTTCGCCGAAGTGGTCAACCGCGTGGCCTACGGCCGGGAACGCATCGTGCTCTCGCGCCGAGGGAAGGCCGTGGCGGCCATGGTGTCCATGGACGATCTGCAGCTTCTGGAAGCGCTGGAAGAACGCGCGGACATGGCCGCCGC
Organism: Acidobacteriota bacterium; assembly: GCA_046567015.1. Classification (GTDB taxonomy): domain Bacteria; phylum Desulfobacterota; class Desulfovibrionia; order Desulfovibrionales; family Desulfovibrionaceae; genus Solidesulfovibrio. The sequence continues at coordinate 5,539 of JBKICS010000092.1, forward strand.
TCGCGAGGCCGAGGCCGAGGCCGTCCGGGCCGGGACCATTCCCTGGGAAACGGTCAGGAAAGACTGCGGCGTGTAACGGGCCATGGCCTACCGCATCGAACTGACCCCGGCGGCCGGACGCGATTTCAAGCGGCTGCCCCGGGCCGCCGCGGCGCGCCTCGCCCCGCGCATCGACGCCCTGGCCGACGATCCGAGGCCGGCCGGCGTGTTGCCCATGACCGGCATGCACGGCTACTATCGCTTGCGCGTCGGAGATTACCGGATCATCTACAAGGTCGAGGACGAGCGCCTGCTGGTGCTGGTCATCCGTGTCGCCAACCGCCGTGAGGCATACCGCTGACTCCCCATACTCCATGCGCATACTGTTCAAATTCCTGCTGGCGACCATGCTGTGCCTGGCGCTTGGCGCTCCGGCCGCGGCCGGTTCCTTCGGCACGCTTCGCGACGGCGGCGTCTGGTGGCTGACCCTGCCCGGCGGGCCGCGCTTTTTCTCCATCGGCGCCGACACCGTCAACGGCGGCGACAAAAAGACCTGCGACCGGGGCTACTATTACGAGAGCTGCTATCTCGATCAGGCCGCCTGGGCCGCCGACACCCAGCAGCGG
>JBKICS010000093.1:0-3250 GCA_046567015.1 Acidobacteriota bacterium
AGGATGAGCCCAGCCGTCGGCAAGAGCCAGGCACGGCCGTAGTCCCTGGCGCGCAGCGCCACCGGCCGCGAAGCCGCCGTCACCTCCAGCACCGTGGACGCCTGCTCTGCGGCCGCCGGATCGGACACGGGCCGGGCATTGTCGATACCATACCCGCCAAGGGCCGCTTGCGGCAACCAGGGCAGTTCGATGCGCTCGCCCACGCAGCCGGGCGGCGTGATGACCACCCCGGCCGGGCTGGCCGCCGTCGGCAGCCGGACACCCTCGGAGACGGCCGTGATCCGCTCGGCGTAATAATCGGCCAAGGAAAAATGGCCGATGAAGTTGGGCTGCTCGGTCAGCACCGGCATGAGTGTGCGGTTGCGGGCGTACAGGGTCGCGCAGACCGCTGCCATGCAGGCCAAGATGGCCAGGGCGCGCCAGCGTCCAGGACCGGGACCGGGCCAGGGACCAAGCCGGGAAACGATGAAAAAGAAAAGGAAATTTAGAGTGATAAACAGGAATCGAAACGGGTAGATCTCCGAGGCCAGGGGGGTGAGCAGGGCGCAGACCCGGCCCCACACCGTACCCCAGCCCAGGATGCAAAAAACCAGGGCCGCGAGCAAGGCGGCCAGGGTCGTGGCGTTTTTCCGGACCTGCCGGCCGCCGCCGCGCGCCAGGCGCACGACGTACTCCGTGACCAGCCCAAGGCACAGGGCCACGAAGACCGGGCCCATGAGGATCGAGCCGTCGTAGAAGGCCACATGGCAGTGGGAATAGGTTTCCGGGAATTGAAACAGTGGAAAGACGTCGTCGGTAATAAGGCCCCAGAGGTCGGCCAGGGACGCATAGCCGCTGCCCGGGACGCGCCGCCAACTGCCGTAGACCGCCTGGACCGCGTAGGCCTTGGGCGCGACCAGGATCAGGCTGCCGGCGAAAAAGGCCCCCACGCGCCACAGCACGGCCGGCTGGCGGCGGATGACGGCCAGGAGCACGGCGAAGCAGCCCACGGCCAGAGTGGTCCAGACAAACAGGTGCAGCGCCCCCTGGTAAAAGACTGTGGCCGCGAGCAGGCAGGCCCCGGCCAGATCCAAGGGCCGCCAAACCGGTCGCGCCAGACAGGCGGCCATGGCCGGAAGCAGGCACAGGCTGATCTGGGGCGAATAGCCGATGGCGAGGTGCTGCACCAGCCAGGGGTTGCCCAGAAACAACACGAGGAGCGTCAGGGCTTGGACCAGGTCGAAACCGAGCCGTCTGGCCAAGAAACGGATGCCCCAGATACCGGCCAGCAGATGCAGGCCGAAGTACGCCTTCACAAAGGCCATAAACGGCAGGACAAAGGCCAGAGGGAGCAGGGGGGACAGGCTTATGACCTCGGGATTGGACCAGTAGGACAGATCCTGGAGGGTGGAAAACCAGTCGATCTGCGGCGGGATAACCAGGAACGACAGGGGGAGCTGGCCGAAGCTGCGCAGGGAATCATAAAGTAAGGCGAAGTAATAGAGATCCTTGGACCAGTCGAGGATGCCCACCCGGTCGGTAAGGACGAATTGCCCGTAGAGCAGCACGGTCACGGCCAGGCCGACGCACCAATAGGCCGCCGCCCCGCTCCGGCCGGATGCGCCCGCAATGGAGCCAGGCAGGGCTTCTATCGGGGTAGCCATGGGTTGCTGCCGTCCTTTTGCCTGGCTGGCAGGTTGCGGAAAACGGGACATGGTTCGGGATCGGCTGGAGATAACGGGTTTGCCCTCAGCCGGGCAAGCCTCGCGGCCCCGAATCCATTGATTCTTTGCCTTGCCGGCTCCTGCCACCTCGACGAATCCCGAATCATTTGGTAGAGAAGGCCACTCGATTCGGGCAGGGGGGGGCATGGAAGACGGCAGGCTGCACGACAGGCTGACAAGCCTCAAGGAACATCTGCAACTGGAAAACCCGCTTCTGGTCGAGGCGGTGGGCAGTTTCAAGAAACTCGACAAGGTCTGCCGGGGCCTGGGGCTGATCGGCAACGACCAATCCACCATCTCCCAGATCGCCTGGTGGCCGCTCATTTCCATCCTGGGGCCGTTTTCCGCCGGGAAATCGACCTTCATCAACAACTATCTGGACATCCCGGTGCAGCAGACCGGCTCCCACGCCGTGGACGACAAGTTCACGGTGGTCTGCTACAATGCCGCCGGCGAATCCCGGGTGCTGCCCGGCACGGCGCTCAACGCCGACCTGCGCTTCCCGTTTTACAAGATGAGCGAGGAGCTGGAAAAGGTCGAGCCCGGCGAGGGCGGCCGCATCGATTCCTACATCCGGCTCAAGACCTGCCCCAGCGAAAAGCTGCGGGGCCTCATTCTCATCGACTCCCCGGGCTTTGACGCCGACGCCCAGCGCACGGCGACGCTGCGCATCACCAACCACATCATGGACCTGTCCGATCTGGTGCTGGTGCTCTTCGACGCCCGCCGCCCCGAACCCGGGGCCATGCGCGACACGCTGACCCACCTCGTGGCAGCCACCATCAACCGCCGCGATTCCAACAAGTTCATCTACATTCTCAACCAAATGGACATTGCCGCCCGTGAGGACAACCCTGAGGAGGTCGTGGGCGCGTGGCAGCGCGCCCTGGCCCAGCAGGGCCTCACGGCCGGCAAGTTTTATCGCATCTACTCGCCCTCGGCCGCCGTGCCCATCGCCGACGAAGCCCTGCGCCAGCGCTTCGAGGCCAAACGCGACGCCGACCTGGCCAGCATCCACACCCGCATGAACCAGGTGCGGGTGGAGCGGGCTTACCGCATCGTCGGGGAGCTGGAGAAGCTGGCCCGCGAGGTCGAGGACGTGCGGGTGCCGGAGCTGCGCTGCATGCTGACCCGCTGGCGGTCAGGCACGCTCTCCCGCGACGCCGGGATGTTCGGGGGCCTGGCCGTCGTGCTCCTGGCCCTCTATGTGCTGACCGGCCATCCCTTTTCGGCCGGGGTCACCCCGTCCTGGCTCGGCTGGGTCTTTGACGAGACCTGGCGCACCGTGCCGTTCCTGGCGCTGTGCCTTGGCGGCGCGGGCTGGCTGCACATGCTGGCCCGGAAATGGTCGGCCGCTTCGGTGGCCAGGCAAGTGTGCAAAACCTATCCCTACGGACCCATCCGCGAAGGGCTGGTGCGGGCCTTTTACAAGAACACCGCGCCCTGGCGTTCGATCTTCCGGTCCGAGCCGGCCGGCTGGGGCATCAAATACCGCAAGCTCCTCATCTCGGTCATCGCCGACAGCGAACGCTTCATCCAGACTCTAA
>JBKICS010000094.1:0-8619 GCA_046567015.1 Acidobacteriota bacterium
CCGGGGCTTGCCGGCGCGGCCTACATCGGGGTTTTCGAGATGGGGCTGGCCTTTGTGACGTGGCTGACGGCGCTCAAATGCGCCGAGAACGCCTCCCGGGTGGCGAACCTGATTTTTCTCTCGCCGTTTTGCTCGCTGATCCTGATCCACTTCCTCGTGGGCGAGGCGATCCTGCCGTCCACGGTGGTGGGACTGGGGCTGATCTTGGCGGGGTTGGGGGTGCAGCGGGTCGGGGGGTGAAGTTCGCCGAGAGGCGCCACGGACGATCCGGCAGGATATGCCCAGTTGCGCAGCTGTCCAAGGGCATGGCGGACCCGAAAGATCGTCGAGGAGTGGCGGGGGGGCAAGGGGCTGCGTCCCCACAGAGTTCATGCCGGCATGCGCCCAGCGGACGGTCGAAGGGCCATGGAGGGGAAAAAGCCTGAATCGCAGGGGCTGTCATTGTCCCTGACATGCCCAGGGGGAAGGTCATGAACTGCAAGCCGCTGCCTTCTCCTGGGCCTCTTTCGCGCCCGCCAAGTCTCCACTTTTTTTGAGCAGAGTGCTCAGATGCAGGTAAAATGCGGGATTGTCATTCTTGAGCGCAATGGCGTCCTGAGCTTTCTGGATGGCCTGCTCAATATTTCCAAGTTGGTTGAAAATATAGCTCAATTGTATATGTGGGCTTGGATGCGATTGATCAAGGGTGAGTGCTCTTTCCTGGGCTTCTTTCGCTCCGGTCAAGTCTCCTTTGTTTCTGAGAAGATTGCCGAGATGAATGTAGAAGAGCGGATTGTCATGCTGGATCGCAATCGCATCCTGCGCTTTTTGAATTGCACGTTCTATGTTTCCAAGTTGGTTGAAAATATGGCTTAATTGAATGTGTGGACTTGGAATGGAGCTGTCAAGAGCAATTGCGCTCTCCTGGGCTTTTTTCGCACCTTCCAAGTCTCCGCTTTTTCTGAGAAGGTTGCCAAGATGAATGTAGAAAGAAGGGTCATCATTCTTGATTGCTATTGCGTCCTGGGCTTTCTGTATTGCCTGTTCGATATTTCCGAGATAATTGAAAATATGACTCAGTTGGATATATCCCCCGGGGAATTGGGGATAGGTTAGGATGATTTTTTCAAATACTTTTTGAGCTGGATGGAATTGATGGTTTTCTTTTAGCCTCACCCCAAGAGTGAAATTTGTTGTATAGTCATTCTGGTCAAATTTGAGCAATTGCTTGGTCAGTTCAATCGAGAAGTCTTTTAGTGATGTTATCCATGCAATATTAGCTAATTGGACAAGAGGGCCTGGAGAGTTTGGCCATTTCGTCAGAAGGAATTCGATAAACTCTTTTGCAATTGTTTTTTCAATTTGGTATTTTTTTAAAAACACACCGAATAACGGCAAGTCTGAAGAATGAATTAGTACGTTTCCTGCTACTATTTGATCCATTATTTCAATAAACGACTCTCGATCTCTGACATCTTTCGCCGCATACTGGAACAGTAGTCCTTTTTTCTCTTCTATCTTGTTCGTGAATGCAGAGACGCTGAACGAATCGCGGATGATTTGAGAGATGATTTCTTTTAAAGGAAAAACAGCGTTGATGGTTAACGTGCATGGGTGACTGTCTATGGCAAGAGGGATTAATGTTGCGCTTGTGTCGTGCGCAATCATCTCTGCATGAATTTTGTCAGAATTGTCGGCTGAATAAAAAATATAACCGTGTTGTTTTTGCAGAATGGGGTCAGACAATGTGATGCGTTCTGCGTTATCTTTGGGCAATAATGAATGTTCAAAGTTCCAACGAGAATCTCCGTTTATTTTCACAGGATTTATGCTATGCTGTGGAGAAAAAGCAATAAATGCTGACGTATTTAACAAATGAGAGAATTTAATGGCGGCATATCCGCCCATGCTTGATCCGTAAGTGAAAACTCTTCTGCTCAAATTTGCTTTGAGAACAGCCAGTAGATCAAATATGTCGTCACGGGAATACCAGTCGTTTACGGATGGGATGACATGGAATTCATTAAATCCAAGCTGCGAAAAAATATTTTCACCAAAGCCTGGCGGAAAATCGCTTACATGATTCGGATGTGAAGTTTTTCTCCAAGACTGAAACGTAACTAAGTCTGCGCTGTCGCCATCAGACGGAATGTGTATAAGCTTATAATATGAAGATTCGTACAATATGTGTTTATTCATGAATTGACCATGAGCCAAGTTTGATCCGTCGGGGGGTACCAATGAAAACTGTAAATGTATACGCCGAGGGTTCCCGGAGGTCTAGCCGGAACTCGGCGAGAATTTTTTCGGAAAGATAAAAAGCCGGGAGCGGTCTCCCGCCCCCGGCTCCGACCCCCTTGCGGTTGAAACAGCGGTTGCCCACCCGGAATTCCCGGCCGGCCTGTTTCAGACGGGTAGGCGGCCGCAGGGCGCATCAAGCGCGCGCCAGGAGCGAGCCTCGCCTGGAGCTAGAACTGAAAATACAGAAACTCCGTGGCGTTGGAGAGCTGGGTCAGGATCAGGAAAAACAACAGCCCGAGGGTGAGGCCCCAGGCCATCGTGGGCCGCCAGGCCAGGGAACCCGACGCGGCCGGTTCGTCCGGAGTCAGGAACGCCTCGATGCGCGGTCGCGCCGCCGCCATGATCTGCTGCGTGTTGGGCGCGCAAAATGCCAGCCCGGCGCAGCCCAGAAGCCCGCACCAGACCAGCCAGCCATAGACCGGACCGCCGCCCAGGCCCGACGCGCCGCCAAGGGCCGCGTAGATGCGCCCGGCCGCGCCAAGGGTCTCGGCCCGAAAGAGCACCCAGGCCAGGGTCGTCGCCAGGAACGTTGCGCCGATGGCCAGCCAGGCCGGCAGCTCCCGTCCGCCCGGCCCGCGACGCCGGCTGACGGCATGGGTCGCCGCCAAGGCCAAGCCATGCACCCCGCCCCACAGGATAAAGCCGTAGCCCGCGCCGTGCCACAACCCGCCAAGGAGCATGGTCACGAGAAGGTTGAGGTACTGCCGGGCCGGGCCTTTGCGGTTGCCGCCAAGGGGAATGTAGAGGCATTCGCGCAGAAACCAGGACAGGGTGATGTGCCAGCGTCGCCAGAACTCCACGATGTCGCGCGACTTGTAGGGCGAATCGAAATTGACCGGCAGCTCGATCTTAAAGAGCAGGGCCAGCCCGATGGCCATGTCCGAATAGCCGGAGAAATCGAAATAGATCTGGAAGGCATAGGCCAGCGTCCCGGCCCAGGCGGCCAGCGCCCCCAGCGGCGCTCCCGAGGCGGCCAGTCCGAAGACCTGGCCCACGATGGGCGCCGCCCGGTCGGCAATGAGCACCTTCTTGGCCAGCCCCAGGGTCAGCCAGGCGAAACCCCAGGCCATGGCGACCGGGGAAAGGGCGAAAAAGGCCCGGGAAGCAAGCTGGGGCAGGATGTTTTTGTACTTGATGATGGGGCCGGCAATGAGATGGGGGAAAAAGGTGACGCAAAAGACGTAGTCCAGGAAGCGGAAGTCCGCCACCGCGCCGTTTTTGATGTCGCGCAGGAAGATGATCTGCTGGAAGGTGAAAAAGGAGATGCCCAGCGGCAGGGCGATATACGGCGCGGGCAGGGAAAGGCCAAACAGGGACAGCACGTCGGTGAGGAAAAACCGCGTGTACTTGTAATAGGCGAGCAGGGCGACGTTTGCCGCCGCGCCCCAGGCAAAAAGGGCCTTGCGCCGGGAGGCCGACCCGGCGGCGATCCCCCGGGCGAGCAGGTAGTTGCCGAGGATCGAGGCCAGGATGACGGGCAGGTCGGCCAGATTGAACCAGCCGTAGAAGGCCAGGGAGCACAGAATGATCCAGGCCTTGGCCGGCCGGCGGTCGTCGCGCCCGGAAAGAAAGGCGAATCCGGCGAAGGCCAGGGGCAGGAAGGCGAATAGGAAAATGTAGGAATTAAACAGCATGGCGCATCCAGTCGGGGCGGCATGGCCCGGCGGGGCAGGTGCGCCGGGAGGTGGCTCGCAAAACGCGCCGGGGCGTCACGGCCGCTCCGTGGCGAAGGTAAAGGCGGTGAAGGCCGCGGCATACCCGGTGGGATCGCCAGGGGCGAAGGCCATGGTGAACTGGTTGTACGCCTTGTAATCGATGGCAATGGCATTCAGCCCCACCCGGCCGGGGAAGGTCACCGCAAAGGCGTCTCCCGGCTCCAGCCAGCGATGGACGCGGGGCAGGGGGATGACCGTGACCATGTCGTTGGCCGTGACGGTCAACACCTGTCCGGGCACGGGGTTGTTGACCCGAAAGGACAGGCGCACCGTGCGCGGCAGGGGCAGGGTAAAGGCCAGCAGGGTCCGGGGGCCGATGCCCCACCGCCAGACTAGGCCATCTTGCCGCTCAAGCCCGCGAAGTCCGGCCAGCTGGAAATCCGGCGGCAGGGCGGAGTCGTCGCGCAGCAGGTCCACGGCGAAGGTGGCCCGGGCCTCGCGAAAAAGGGCCTGCTGCCGCCAGCGCCAGAGCTCGCGTCCGCCGGCGGCCAGGGCCAGGACCAACCCCAGGCAGAGAGTCGCTCCCAGCAGCCGCAATGCCCGGCGTCGCCCCTCGCCCAACCCGGCCAGGGCCTGCCGTTGCCGGCCGGCCAGCCAGGCCATGACGCCATGCAGCCTGTCGGGCAGGTTCAGGCGCAGGGTCCGGTCGTCGGTGTCCAAGCTGTCGGCCAAGTCCAGGGCGGCTGGCGGCGGGGCGGTCTCCGGGTGGTGGCTGGCCAGGGCCTGGCGCAACGTTCGGGCCTCGGCCGCGAAGCGCGCGGCCGCCGTGCGGGCGGCGGCCATTTCGCCGGCATCGAGCAATTGCTCGAGGTGGCTGCGTCGACGGCGCAGGGCGGCGTATTGTTGGCGCAGCACAGCGGCCGTCTTGGCCTCGGGCGATGCGATAAAACGGATCATGGCCCGCTCCGGGGAGCATGCCCGAGCACCAGATCGATATAGGCCGCATTCTCCCGGGCGTACCGGGCATGCTCGGCCTCAAGCCGGATGGCGTCCGTGGGGGCGCTGGCCGGTGTGAGCTCCTGGCCAAAGCCCGGGATGTCTTCCTCGCCGGCAAGCATGCGGCGCAGCATCAGGTTGCCGACGTGGCGCTTGTAGTGGAAGGAGTCGGCAAAATAGTCGAGCTCCGGGCGAAGCCCTTGGTTGGTGAGCACCGGTTCGGTGGTGACCGGGTTGTAGCCGGAGAAATCCCACAACGCGACGTGCGGACCCGGGCCGTCGGCATTGACCTCGGCCGTTATCTCCGTCACCGCGCGTCGCCATTGCAGGTAGGTCTCCCACAGGCCGGCCTCGCGCAGGACGTCATAGAGCACGGCATGGAAGGGATTGAGCAGCACAAACGTTTCAATGCCGGCGTTGCGGCAATAGCGCAGGAGGCTTTTATATTCCTCGATGGGCGAAACACCGGTCCGGGAGTTGATGAAGGCGTAATTCCGGTAGAACTGGAGCACGGCCGGATAGAAGCCGACGTAGGGATTGTGCGGAGCGGGCGTTGCCGCCGGGCCAACGGCCGCCCTGGCGATCGCGGGACCGGCCTGGGCCACGGCCGGTGCGGCGGCCGCAGGGGCGGCCGGGACGGCAGGCGGCGGGCCAGGCGCGACAAAGGCCTGGGCCCGGCTCTTGGACACGGTCTCGACGCCCCTGGCCAGGGCGTCGCGGGAGAACAGCAGCCGGCAGACATCGCTGACCAGGCCGCCGGGGAGCCGGCCGGACTGGCCGAGGAACCGTTCGTCGTCGGTTTTGTCGAAGGGGGTGTAGCCGGTGTTGAATCCGAAAAAGTCCAGGGCGATCACGGCGCGCCGCAGAGGGCTGACCGTGTTGGCATGGACAAGCATTTTTTGGGCCATGAGAAAATCGGCGTGGGCCATGGCCCCGTTGTAGCAGCGGACGTCCTGGCCCGGGTACAGGGCGGCCAGGTCGGAGCAGAAGATGTCCCTGGCCCGGGAGGAGCCGACGATGAGGCTGTCGTAGTCGCCGCGAAGGACGACATAGGGCTTGGTGACGTGATCGGGCTGGTTCTTGACCGTGGTCAGTCCGGCGATGGGCGGTGTGCCGAACACGCCGTAGGGATCGACGACGATGGAAAACGCGGCGGCGGCGGCGCAGCACACGGCCGCGACGGCAAGAAAGGCGACGAGAAAGCGCGTATGGGCATACATGGGCGGCTATCCGGAAAAGTGCGCCCGAGGGCGAGGCCCCCCAGTCGGCGTCTGGACGCCATGGCGATGGCAAGACGTGCCATTCAAACGCCGACCTGTCAAGTGTTTGAAGATAATGCTGTGGAATAATTGCTCTATGTGTTGAGCAGGGCTGGCCGGATACAAGGCTGCCTACTGCAACACCACCCAACGACCGTCGACCTTTTTAAGCCGCAGCACCGTCTGTCTGGTCCCGCCCACGGACACCGGGCCGAGGTGGGCGGCGGCGACGATGGTCACCGTGGCCTCGTAGACGCCGTCGCCCTTGTATTCCTTCTTGTCCACGATGAAGCGTTCGATGGGCACGGCGTTGCTGAGTAGGCCCAGGATGTCGTTTTGCTGCACGGCGCTGCGGAAAGCCAGTTCCACATCGGCGTCGGACGGTCCGAGAAGCGAACAGCCCGGCAGCAGACACAGGGAAGACAACAGCAGGCACAAGGCGATCAGGCGTTTCATACGGCGGCTCCCGGAATGCGGTTTCCCGGTAGTATTGGGTCGAGGCCGGCAGGAAAGTCAAGGCAACACAGGCGTTCTTGTTGCGGTGCAGGAAAAAAGCCGGGAGCGGTTGCCCGCCCCCGGCCGTATCGTCTTGCTTCTCGCGCTGTCGCCGTGCGCCGGTGCTAATCCACCCACTCGTCGTCTGCGTCGATGGGCGTAAAGCCGCGACGGATGGTGTTTTCCGTCACCACGCGCGGGTCGACGAATTGCAGCAGGTAATCCGGGCCGCCGGCCTTGGAACCAACGCCGGACATCTTGGAGCCGCCAAAGGGCTGGCGGCCGACCATGGCCCCGACGCTGTTGCGGTTGAGATACAGGTTGCCCACCCGGAACTCCTTGCGCGCCTTTTCCAGGTGGCGGGGGCTGCGGCTGTAGACCGCGCCGGTAAGCGCGTAGCGCGTGCCAACGGCCCATTCGAGGGCCTCGTCAAAGCTCTTGGCCCGCATGACCGACAGCACCGGGCCGAAGATCTCCTCCTGGGCCAGCCGGTGTTCGGGGCGGATGCCCTCCACCACCACCAGCGGCGCGAAATAGCCCTTGGCGTCCACGGTGCGCTCGACCAGCACCTTGCCTTCCTGCCGGGCAAGCGTCGCGTACTCGCGCACCTTGGCCTGCTGCGAAGCGTCCACCATCGGACCCATGGCGTTGGCCGGGTCTTCGGACGGCCCGATCTTTAAGCATTCACACGCCTCTTTGAGCCGCGCCGTGAAGCGTTCGTAGATGGAATCGACCACGATGACCCGGGAGCAGGCCGAACACTTCTGGCCCTGGAACCCAAAGGCCGAGTAGGCCACGCCCAAGACGGCCTCGTCGAGGTCGGCGTCGTCGTCCACGATAATCGCGTTCTTGCCGCCCATCTCGGCGATGACCCGCTTGCAGTACTCCTGGCCGGGGACCACCTTGGCCGCCTTTTCGATGATGCGAAGGCCCACGTCCATGGAGCCGGTAAAGGCGATGGTGGAGATGGCCGGATGCTCGACGAGGTAGTCGCCCATGACCGAGCCGCGACCGGGGCAGAAATTGAACACGCCGTCGGGCAGGCCGGCTTCCTTGAAGATGGCCACCATGCCGTGGCCAATAAGCGAAGCCAGGCTCGAGGGCTTAAACACCACGGTGTTGCCGGTGACGATGGCGGCCGCAGTCATGCCCAGCGAAATGGCGAGAGGGAAGTTCCAGGGCGCGATGACGGCGGCAACGCCCTTGCCTTCGTAGAAGAGGTGGTTCTTCTCGCCCGGCTCGCGGCCCATGCGGCGGGGCGTGCCCAGGCGCACGGCCTCCCGGGCGTAGTATTCGAGAAAATCAATGGCCTCGCCCACGTCGTTGTAGGCCTGGTCCCACTGCTTGCCGACTTCCAGCACCTGCACGGCGGACAGGGCCACGATCTCGCGCCGGGCGATGGCCGCGGCTTTGAGCAACACCTCGGCCCGCTCGCGCGGCGACTTGTCGCGCCAGGGACCGAAGGCGGCCTTGGCGGCGGCGATGGCCGCGTCCACCTCGGCAATGCCGGCCTGGCAGACGCTCGCCAGCACCTCATCCGGGTCGGCCGGGTTCACGGTGGGGATGCGGTCGGCGGTTGCGACATCCTTGCCGCCGATGGAGAGAGCGATGGTCTGGCCGGCCTTGGCCCGCACGGCGGCGATGGCGGCCGGGAAGGCCGCGCGCAGCTCGGCGATGGTGAAATCGGCCAGGGGCTCGCCGCGAAACGCGGTCAGGCCGTCGATGGTCGCCGGCTCGGGCTTCTCGCGGGCGGGCTTGCCGGCCAGTTCGCGCTCAAGCGTCTTTTCGGGATTCTCCAGCAGCACGTCCTCGGCCTCGCCGTCGGCAAAGCTCTGGCGCAAAAACGACTCGTTGGCGGTATTTTCCAGCAGCCGCCGCACCAGATAGGCCATGCCCGGCAAGAGCTCGCCGTAGGGGCAGTAGAGGCGCACCCG
>JBKICS010000095.1:0-4692 GCA_046567015.1 Acidobacteriota bacterium
TAGCCGCGAATGGTAAAGGCCGAAAAGGCCTTGTCGTAATCGAGCATCTCCGCCTTCACCGTGTCCACCCGGGACAGCGGCGAGCCCTGGGGCAGGCGCTCCTTGAAGGCGGCGAGCGCCTCGGGCGCGCCCTGGGCCAGCACTTCCACCTGGCCGTCGGCCAGGTTTCGCACCCAGCCCGCAAGTCCCAGGCTGGCCGCCTGATCGTAGATCCAGGCCCGAAAATACACGCCCTGGACCTTGCCGGAGATGGTGGCATGCAGACTTGGCGTCACGTTGTCCGTCACGGGGTCCGTCATGGGGTCCTCCTTGGGGGTTACAGCATACCTTCGGACTGAAAACTGTAAAACTTATTTTCGGTGACGACCAGATGGTCGAGCACCCGGATGTCCATTTCCCGGGCTGCGCTTGCGATGCGCCGGGTGAACTCCACGTCCTGCACCGAGGGCCTGGGATCGGCCCCGGGGTGGTTGTGCACCAGGATCACCCCGCTGGCCTTGTGGCGCAGGGCCGTGGCGATGACCTCCCGGGGGAAGACCGCGGCCTGATCCACCGTGCCCTTGCTCACCTGCTCCCAGCCGACCAGCCGGTTCTTGTTGTCCACGAGCGCCATCCAGAATTCCTCGTGCTCCTTGACCCCGATGCGCGAACGGGCCATCTCGGCCACGATCTCGGGGCTGTTGAGCACGATCCGGTCGCGCAAGGGCTGCTCGTGGAACCTGGCCCAGACCTCGCGCCACAGGGTCAGGAATTCCTCGGCCCCCGGCCCGAAACCCGGCACGTCCCGCATTTCCTCGAGCCGGGCCGTCAGCACGCCGCGCACATTGCCACAACGCCGCAAAAGCTCCTTGGCGAGCGGTTTGTTGTCGCGGCGCACATTGACGTAGCCAAGGACGATCTCCAGGATTTCATAATCCGCCAAAGCGCGCGGATTGTCCATCAACCGGTCCTTGAGCCGACGCCGGTGACCCAGGTAATGCGGCGGTTCTTTTTTAGTAAGCATGGTTTTCGATCCGGGCAAGGCGTTTGGGCCGGCCAAACGAGGAAATCGGGCGCTGCGGGGCCGAAAATCGCGGAAAATCCGGTCCGGTCATGGCGAAACCCGGCCGGAAGGCCGCATCTGGCCGCCAAAAAGCCGGTACAGCTCGGCGGTGAGAAATTCCATGGCCTGATCGGGCTTGCGCGCCCCGGTTTTGATGCCGGCCTCGGCCGCGAAGGCCGCCTCGAAGATCCGGGTCAGCCCGGCCGCTCCCAGCCGCCTGGCCATGGCCTCCTTTTTCTGGCGCACTTGCAGCGGCAGCCGCACGTCGTCGGCCTCGCCCACGGCCAGGCGCCACATCATCCGGGCCTCGTAGAGGAGCAGTCCGAGAAAGGGAAAGATCATTTCCTCGCCGGCCAGTTCCTTGTCGAAGATCTCCCGCCACACCAGCGTGGGTTCGCGCCCGCCGGCCAGGGCGTCGAGAAAGGCGAAGCCGTCCATGCCTTCGTGGTGGGACAAAAGGCTCAAGTCGGCCAGTTCCAGGCTGGTGCGATGGCCGAGCGACAGCTCCAGCTTGGCCAGCTCGTTGTCGGCGTGGGCCAGCTGCGGCGGCAAGGCGGCGGCCAGGGCCTCGGCCACCCCCGGCCCCAGGACGAGTCCGCGCCGGGCGGCCCAGTCGGCCAGTCGCGGCCCCATGTCCCGGCGGGTCAGCCCGGGCGAGACGAACACCCATTTGCGCTTTTCCGCCACCTTGAAATACGGCTGCTCGGCCAGTCCCTTGGGCAACTTGGGGCCGCCCTTGCGGTCAAAGGGGCCTTCCAGGCAGAAAAACGGCCAGACCGAGTCGTTAAAGCCCTTGAGCGCCGAGGCCAGCTTGGGCCAGAATTCCGGCGGCAAAGCCTCGGCCCGGCGCACCACCACGGCCCGACGGCCGGCGAACAGGCTGGCTACGGTGAGCGCGCTCCAAAACGGCGCGCCGATCTCCTCGTCGCCCCAGAAGACTTCCCGGGCAAAGGTCTGGCCGGCATCGGCCAGCAGCCGTTCCACGCGCTCCCGGATGATCTCCGGGTCGGGACAGACGAGAAAGGAAAAACCGGGTCTTTGCATGGGGGCACCGTAGCCGAGGCCCGGCCCGGGAGCAACGGCCGCGACGCGCCGGCCTTCCGCCCAGCATGACATTTTCGACAAGACCGTTGTCGCAGGTTGACGCCATGCGGCTTCCCGTGCTTAGCAGAGCGCTCGGCTTGCGTGAGGTAGATATGGTGGTCTGTGGTTGATGTTCCCGGCGCGTCCGTACAGCGCCAGACCCGGACTTTGCTGTGGCTGCTCTTTGGCGTCGCGGCCTTCCTGATCTTTTACGATCTCGGCCTGCCCTCCCTGTGGCTCGACGAAGCGGCCTCGCCGCTCAATGCCCGCTATCCCGCCGCCTACATCCTCAAGCTGTCGCAGACCCTGGAAGAGCACCCGCCGCTGTTCTATCTGCTGCTCAAGCCCTTTTTAGCCCTTGGCCACAGCGACTTTTGCGTGCGCCTGCTGCCGGCCCTGGCCGGCCTGGGTTGCCTGGCCATGGTGGCCGTGGTCGGGGCGCGCCTTTATTCCGGCCCGGTGGGGCTCCTGGCCGCCGCCATCTGGCTGGCCATGCCCCAGGATCTGTGGCTGGCCCGCATGGCCCGGCCCTATGGCCTGTGGCTCTTTTTCCATCTGCTCGCCCTGTACTGCCTGGCCGGCTGGGTCCGATCCGGCCAGATGCGCCACATCTGGGGGCTCATTGCCGCCAGCGCCCTCATGACGGCCACCCACTACCTGTCCTTCCCCCTCTTGCTGGCCATGGGGCTGTGCCTGCTGGTTCTGCGTCCGGCCGCGCCCGCCCCCCCCGGGGACCGGATCCGGGCCCAGTTTTGGGCCGTGATCCTGTACGGCGCGGCCTGCGTCGCCATCCTGGCCGGGGCCTATTTCGGGCTCATCCGGCACAGCCGGCCCCCGGAGGTCATCGCCGCCTCGGGCGAAACCGTCGGCGATGCCGCCCTGGCCCTGGCCCAGGCCCTGGGCGGCGTCCTGTACCTTTTCGACCTGCCCCTGGCCCGGCTGGCCGTGGGCCTGGCCGCCCTGCTCGGCTTTTGCGCCCTGTACCGCTGCGACCGCCGGGGCTTTGCCCTGCTTTGCATCCTCACCCTGACGCCGCCGGTGGTGCTGCTGGCCTTAAGCAAAAGCACGGGCCTGTATTCCCGCCATCTCTCCAGCCTCTCCATCCCCCTGGCCCTGGCCATGGCCGCCGGCCTGGCCGGCCTGCCCGGCCTGGCCCCCCGGTTGCCGGCCATCGCCGCAGCCGTCCTGGCTCTGGCCGCCCTGGGGCCGCTCACCTGGCACCGGGACCGGTATTACGCCATCGACAGCTATCAGGTGCCGGTCATCGGCAACAACTACAAGCTGGCCGCCGCCGGCCTGACCAAGCTGTTCGGCCCGGCCACGACGCTGTCGTTTGGCAACGATTTCTACGCCAACGCCGTGTCCTGGTACCTGGCCCAGTCGCCCCGGCCCAACGCCCTGGACAACCCGGGCCTGACCCCGAAGGACGCCGAGGCCCGACTGCTCTTCGCCGCCGGCACCCATTGGGGGTATCTGGCCAAGAACCAGGCCGAATTCCTGGCGGGCTTCGGCCCGGACGTCGTCAGCCATCCCATCGAGACGTCCACGGTCCTGGAGGTGCGGGTTCCCCGCGATCCCACGCGCCGGTTTGCGACCCTGCCGGCCCGGGTCGGCCTGCCCATGGGCTATCGGGAATTTTTCGCCGCGGTCAACGCCACCCGGGGCGTGGCCTACCACCAGGATGCCCGGGGGCCGGGCATCATTGCCGTTCGAAACGACGACGACGCCCTGGTGCGCACCGTTTTTGTCCCGACAGGCGTGCAAGCCCCCCAGGACATCCGCCTCAACATCCTCTTCGACAACCTGGGCCAGGGCAGCGCCCTGACCGCCCGGGTGGCTTTCGACGACGAACCGCCAAGCGTCCATCCCCTGTCCGGCGGCTACGACGCCACCCACCAGCGCCAGATCAGCCTGCGCCGCGACGCCCCCTATGCCGCCATGACCGTGGACGTCATCCTGCGCTGCGCCTCCAGAACCCCGACCCTGTCCGGGGGCAATTTGCAAACGTTGCGCTTGACCGGTCTGGAAGCCTTTTTCTGTCCGGCCCAGGACGGCGAGGCCTGTCTCGACGCCGCGGACCGGCATTTCACGGCCAGCGTGCTGACCAACTACCTGGAAGAGCGCTTTCCCGACGCCTCGGACGTGGCCCAGTCGGGCCTGACCCCCTGGCGCGACAATATCGCCCTGGACCAGGACCAAGGGCAGGGGCCCTGGATCATGCACGCCCCGGCCGACCCCGCCCGGCCCGGCGTCCTGCGCCTGACCGTCACCCCGGACCGGCCGCGCCTGGCCTTTTTCCCCCGGGTGGGCCTGGACGGCATGGCCCGGGTCTGGGCCAACCGTCCCGACGGCACGCGCCAGCTGCTTTTTGCCCTGCAAAATCTCACCGACCGGTGGACTCCGATAAGCGCCCGCTACGAGCTGGTGATACCGCCCGAGTTGCAGGGGCGGGCCAGCACCCTGGACATCGAGCTGACCGGCCAATGGGCCCAGCTGTGGACCCTGGGGGACACGGTCTTCTTCTAGGCCCGCCCGGCGGCTCGCGGCCAACCTCGACGCGGGCCCGC
>JBKICS010000096.1:0-4487 GCA_046567015.1 Acidobacteriota bacterium
CGCGCCAGAGTCGAGAATGATACATGCACTATTTCGAAATATTCTAGAATCTGGAACGCTAAAGCAGGTTGAGATACCATAAGGTCGCTTTTCAGGAGAGGATATGATGATGCGATGCTCTTCCTGACGCCGTTTGCTTTTCATTGTATGACCGTCCGTATGTTGAAATTTCGTGAGGCTTGTCCCTTTTGAAATGGGTAGTGATACAACATGCAGCTAGTTGTAAATATGAATTATATGTTTTGGGAATCTTAAGAGCCGAGGGGCTCATTTTTTTGGGGTCATTTTTAGGGGCATCAAGCCTTACATGATATTGTAACTTATTGATATTAAAAGATTAGTATATAAAAAATCGCTTCTACGCCAACGACCGCACCGCCGGAGCCGACACCACCCACGCCCGCTTCGACGGCTCGGTGTCCACCTCCGGGGCCCAGCTCAACATGTCCTCCACCGCCATCACCGCCGGCGCGACCACCACCATCGACAGCTTCGTGGTCACCATGCCGGCGAGTTAGCGAGAAAGACAGAAGAGTGCCTCCGGCGGCCGGGGGGGATAATCCCCCCCGGACCCCCTTGATGGGAGAGGTTTTTTCAAGGGGCACTTGGCAAAAATCGCCATTGCCACGGTGGCCACTCGGGAAATGTTCCGATCCAGACAACAACCGCCAGATCGGGGCGCGCGCGCCCGTAAGGAAAGGCCATGTCCGACATCTATCCGCAGTCGCTGCCCTGCCGCTTCGAGGGCTTTCCGGCCCGCATCCGGGTGGTGTGCGGCCGGGCCTTTTCCGAAGCCCGGGCCACGCCCTATTCCTTCGGCAGCCGGGTCACCCTGGCCCAGACCCCGCGAAGCGGCCGGACGTTCGGCGAACTGGCCGTGGGTCATGAGCTGCCGGTGACTGAGGTCATCTACGCCGACAGCGGCGACGACGATGTCTTCGACCTCAAGGTGTCCCATTACGGTTGCGGCCGGCTCTATCTCGCCGACGCCGGGGCCGCTTTCTTCACCCTGGCCGTGGTCAAGGGCATCCGGGTCGAGGCCGCCGGGGTCAACCGCTCGTTTGAAACCGTGGACCTCTGGAACACCCTGATCCCGGCCGGAGCGGACATTTCCGCGCCGCCCGAAACCGTCGATGCCGTGTGGCTGCAGGACGCCGACGACCAGAACCGGGTGCGCGTCACCTGGTTTACCGGCTCCATGCCGGCCGGCGCGTGCATCGTGTCCGGCCGCCTCCAGCTTGGCGGCGAAATCTCCATCCAAGCCTAGGACGGCCCCATGACAAGCGCAGTCGTATTGCATCAGACCGGCCAGGCCATTGCCGCCGTGGCCCCGGATCCGGCGGCCACGACGTTTTACCGCGACCTGCTCCTGGTCCACCGGTTCAAAGACGCCTTCGGCCATGTGCCGGCCGACGACGGTTCCCTGCTCCTGATCGACGGGGAGGTGTTTTATTCCACCAGCGGCGTCTACGGCCCCGAGGACGTCCATACCTTCAGCGTCGGCTCAAGCGACGGCCAAAACGGCTGCTGGGCCCCCAATCCGCGCGATGCCGTGCCGGAGTTCGTGGGCGTGCGCTTTGCCGCGCCGGTGCGGGTGACCGCCTTCCAGTTCGCCTCGGGCCTTTTCAGCGCCGAGCACTGTCCCTTTGGCTCCGGGCCGTGCGCCTATCCCACGGATTTTTCCCTGGAGGCCTCCAACGACGAGCTCGACTGGACCACGCTTTTGCCGGCATGCGCGTGGCCACCCAAAGCCCCTTTGCCGACGAGGAATCGGACTGGTGGGACGGCGGCGTGTTTCTCTCCGACCGCCTCGATGTGGCCAACGACCATGCCTACCGCAGCTACCGGCTGGTGGTGCGGGGATTTAGACCCGACATGGATGGCAACTACAACGTTTCCGAACTCATCTTCTACGGCGCGTCGGCCTGATGTCGCGGCCGGGAACAACCAGCGAGGGCTTTGCCATGGACAGCATCGAATGCCCGGTCCCGCCTCTGGTGACGCCGGAAATGGCCGTATCCGACGGCGGGCTTGTCGTGCCGGGCGCGCAGGAATGTTCCGCCCGGCACGTGCCTGCCCCCTTTGCCGGCCTGCGCTGGCGATTTGTGCCGGACCCGGCCGCTGCGAGGAGGCGCCATGACCAGCCTTGATGACTACCTGTTCGCCCTGGACCCGGTCCCGGAGGAGCGGCTCTTCGCCTCGGGCCTGGCCGCTCTTGGTCTTGCAGCCAACGGGAGCGGCACCTGCGGCGTCACGACGCTGGGCACAGGCTTGCCCCTGCCCCTGCCGGAGGTGGCCGCCGCCGGCTCCTGGCCGCCCCTTGGCGTCTGCCTGCTGCCCTCGCCCCTGGCCCTGGCCGACATCGCCGGCTGGCATCCGGCCTGGGGCGGCATCGGTCTACCCCTGCCGGCTGGCCTTGGCGGGGCCTCGGTTCCGGCTGTGGCCCAGGCAGTCCTGACGCCGTTGTTCGCTTTGTCCGGAACCGGAGCGGACGGCTTGGGCAACCTCAATCTGGCCGTAACCGCCGTGTCCGGCCTGAACCGCACGGGGCAAGGCGCGCTGAGGCTGCCGCCCGTTGTTCCCCGGGCGCAGGTCTGTTCCCTGGAGAGCCCGGCCAGCGGCGCGGCCACGACCTCGGACGCGGTGATGGGGTTGTTGTGCCGGGGCGACGCCGATCTGGCCGCCACCGTGGCCGCAGCCGGCGTCCCGGTCGGCCTGCCGGTCGGCGATCCCGACGCCGTGGCCGCCGCCCTGCTCGCCCTGGTGGCCGGGCGCATCGCCTATGTCGCCGAGGCGAACGATGCCTGGACCTGCGCCGCCGCCACCCTGGGCCGGGGCAGCGGCGACTGCGAGGACGGGGCTGTCCTGCTCCACGCCTTGCTGCTGGCCGCCAGACTGCCGGCCGACCGCATCGTCACGGCCTTTGGCCGGGTGGGCGTGGACCGGGCCGGCCATGCCTGGGTGGCCTGGCGGCGGATCGGCGACGGCCGCTGGGTGGTCCTCGACTGGACGCTTGGACCGGACCAGGGCCCGGTGACCGGTCTGCCGGTCCTGAGCGATCCCGGGCCGTATGCCTGGGTCGATTACGCCTTGACCGCCGGGGCCTTTTTCACCGTGCGCCAGGAGGCCGGGGCGTTTTTCGCCCGGGCCCTTGGCGATGGGGTGACCCTGCCCCGGCTGGATGTTGCCGCCGCCGGCAGCCTGGGAGCTCTGGGCGCGCCTGCCCTGCCCGGCGACTGGAGCACTTGGGGCCTGGCCGGGGCCGGTGGGGTCGCCGCCCTGCGCCCGCCGCGCGTCGCGGCCTCGGGGCGCTTTGGCTGGGGCCAGGCGGCGCTGACCGCCTGGGACGGCCTGGGACAGGCCGGGGCGGCGGCGGCAAGCGCATTGGCCGCGCTGTCGGGCGACGCCTTGGCCGGCGGCGGCGGGCTGGCCACCGCCCGGCTGGCCCGACCTGAAGCCGTCGGCCGGAGCACAACGGCGGCGCGTACAGCCGCGACCTGCCGGCTCGCCCGGCTGGCCGGCGCGAGCCTTGGCCTGCCGGGCTGTCTTGGCAACGCGGGCTGCGTCCTGCCGCGCCCGCGACAGGACGGACTCGCCCTCATGGGATGGCTGGGGCAGGGGGCCGTCCTCCTGCCGATGCCCCTGACAGGCAGCCTGGGACAGCCCGTCAGCCTGGGCCAGGCCACGGCGCTCCTTGACCGCTGGCGCGCGGCCGGCCTTGGCCATGCGGCAGGCGGCGCGCCGGAGATCCGAAACAACGGGGAGGAATGGGCATGACGGTACACGGCTTTTCCCTGGAACTGGACAGCGCCGCCTTGACCTGTCTGGCCGATCTGCCGGCGGCCGCCGTCTGCCTGCACGGCGGGCGGGTGATTGTAAGCGATGGTGTGTCCCTGTACCGCATCGGCGGCGACACCGACGACGGCGCGCCGATAGCCGCCCGGTTCACGCTGCCGCCGGTTAACGGTGCGACACCCTCGCGCCTGCTTGGCCTCGACCTGGACGGCCTGATCGCCGGCGAGCTGGCCGTCACGGCCCGTAGCGAATCAGGAAGCGAGCTGGAAGGCGTCGCCGGCCCCGTGAATGAATCCGGCCTGCCTGGCCGCGTCGCCGCCCGACTGCCCCGGGGCCATGGCCGGACATGGGAAGTCGCCCTGGCTGCCGAGGACGGCGCGGCGCTCGACATCCGCTCCCTGGCCCTGCGCCTGCTCCCCCTGGACCGGAGGCCGCAATGATCGAAGAAGATTTCCGTCCCGAGCCCCGGGTGCGGCTTGTGGGCGACGCCGCGCTGCTCGCTTCGCTTCGCCGCGACGCCCTGCGCGAGCTTGCCGTCATGCACCGGGAAAACGTCTTTGATCTGCCGGTCTACAATCGGCGCGTGGAACTGGAGACCGGGGAGCGCATCCTGTGCCGCCGGGTGGGCGACCAGGACTATATCGATATCCTTGGCCCGCGAAACGTCGAGGCCGACCCGGCCGAGCCGCAAC
>JBKICS010000097.1:0-3027 GCA_046567015.1 Acidobacteriota bacterium
TTTAAAGGGGGCGTGACGGTGCGCGGCAGGCTGGTCGGTTGTGGACACGGCAGACCGGCGGAGGGTGGTGATCGGGCGACGGTGGCCGGAGCAGCGCGTCGGGCTTACGCGACGGACCGGGGCGTGTCTTCGCCGGGCGCCGGGGCGGTTGCCACGGTTTCGGAAGGAACGTCGGCCGTCGCGTCGGACGACGGATCGGCCGGCACAGCCGCGTCCGCCTGGGCCTGGGAAGCCTCGTCAGGCGCGTCCGGGAGCGGCGGATAGGCGACCGGGTCCAGGACGGACAGCGTCTTTCGGGCGGCGGCCAGCACGGGCTCGGCGAATGTGCCTCGGTTGGGATAGGCCATGGCCCCGAGAAAATCGCGCACGGCCTCGAAATCCGGGCAGACATGGGCGTATTCCTGGCGGCCGGCGATGTCCTCGGTCTCAGGGTAGGTGACGACGTAGTAGCAGAAAAAGCGGCCGGCCTGGGTGCGGATCACGGCAAACAACTCCACCCGGCCGCCGGACGGCGGCATGAGGCCGTCGGGCAGGATCTCGCGGCGGTAGTGGGACAGCAGGACGCCGGTCAGGCCCACGGCCGAACCGTTGCGCGGCAAGCGGTATTTCCGGCGCTTGCCGACGAGCTTATCCCCGATATCCTTGTCGTTTCTCGGTCGCAAAAAGGGCAGCATGGACAAAAGCCTCCGGGGGCGACGACATGCCCCGACGCGACGTCCGGGGCTGCCGGCATATAGCCCCAAGCCGGCTGACGGTCAAAGGGAAAGGGGAGCGCCAATCCCCCGTCCAACCCCCGACGGCCCGACGGCGACGATCGGGCCGCGCCCGGTCCGGGCCGGGGCTGCTGCTGCCTCGGCCGACAAAAACGGCCCGGAAACGCAACCGTTTGGGCCTCCAAGGCCGGGAAGGCGGCTGTGTTTGTCCTGGCGGCCGCGTATGGCCTCGCCCGCAGGCGTGGCCTGCCCTCCCGACGCCACGAGAAAAAGCTCGTTTTGGGCCTTGCGCCCGGGCGCGGCTTGGGGCATGCTTTCTCTGTCGGGACCGCTGGTCCCGGTGCGCGGGCGGGCCGGCGACGGCGCTGCCCTTTTTTGATCCCTTTATTTGTGAAAAAAAGCACAAACTTTTGCCCGTTTCCGAGCCTCCTTCCGCCCTCCCTGGCGCATCATTGTGAAAAACAGAATGATAGCAACACATTCTTGACAGAAGTCAGTCGCAATGCTCTATAGTGCACCAAAAGCCCAGCGGACCCGCAACGGTCTGTCCCGGCTTTGGCCCCGCCCTGGAAATTTGCCCGCCTGGCCAGGCTGCTGCAGACCCTCGTTGCCGCAGACAGCCACAGCGTCGTCCGTTTCCAGGTCAGGCCGATGGTGCGGCGGCAGGCATCGCGTCTCCCCGCCAGTGGCAGCAAGGCAGCATGCGACAGAGACGACTCCGTCCAAGCGAACCAAACAGGCAACGCAGTTTCGCCGCCAACGCAAAGGAGGCCGCAAGTGAAAAACTGGAACTGGAAATGGACCCTGCCCATCGGGCTACTGGCCATCGTGGCCATCGCCTTGTGGTTTGAACCGGCTTTTGCCGACAAGCTTTCCGACGCCATCGCCAAGGCTCCGATCGGTTCCGATCCGGGGCAGATCCCGGCCGATCCCAACGCGGCCAAAGGCTTTCTCGGCATCCCGGGCTCCCCGGTCGTCAACCCCATCCTGGCTTTTTGCTGGGCCGTGTGGGTGGGCTGGATCTTCTCCACCGTGGGCGCGTTTGGCGGCGTCATGGCCGGCGTCGGCCACATGAGCGTCTTTGGCTTCGGCTCCTACGCCGGCAGCTTCAAGAAGACCGCCCCGGACCTCGGCAAGATCGTCACCGACTCCATCAAGGCCTCCAACCAGTTCCTGGTCGGTCTGTCCGCCGCCATCAGCTCGTTTAACTACCTCAAGATGAAGCGCCTGGTGCTGCCGCTGGCCATCACCCTGGGCCTGGGTTCCCTCATTGGTGCCTGGCTGGCCCAGGAGCTCTCCGCCGGCAAGCTCGATTTCAAGTCCTACCAGGGCTACTTCGGCCTGTTCGTCCTGCTGCTCGGCTGCTGGCTGTTCTACGAGACCACCCCGGCCGGCCAAGCCAAGAAGCAGACCGCCAAGAAGGCCGCCCAGGCCTTTGAAGCCGCAGCCAAGAAGATCAAGTGCGGCGAGACCATCGACGCCTCCTGCGACGGTCTGCACATCAACCACTTCTCCGTTTCCAAGTGCGCCTTTACCTTCTACGGCGTGCCGTTCCAGTTCAACCCGCTGATCCCCTTCCTCGGCGGCATCGTCATCTCCGCCGTGGCCGCGTTCCTCGGCGTCGGCGGCGGCTTCCTGCTGGTGCCGTTTCTGACCAGCGTCACCCAACTGCCCATGTATCTGGCCGCCGGCACCTCGGCCTTGGCCGTTTTGGTCAGCATGGTCACCAGCATCATCACCCTGCTCAGCAAGGGCACGCCCATCGAGTGGCACTTCATCGGCCTGGAGATGCTCGGCATCGCCGTTGGCTCGGTGATCGGCCCCATGACCTCGAAGTACTTCTCCGACGTGTGGCTCAAGCGCCTGTTCATCGTGCTCTCCGCCTACGTCGGCATCGGCTATCTGCTGGCCGGTTTCTTCAACTACAAGCTCCCCGGCGTGTAGATCGAATCCCTGTCCCTCTGGACACGGCTCCCCGTCCCGGCTACCTGGGATGGGGAGCCTTTTCGGTTATGAACGACTTTTTTCTCCAAGCCTTCCTGGTCATCGACGCCATCCTGGTGGCCCCCTTCCGCTGGTTTGCCAACGCGCAGGCCGGTTTTTTCTGCGGCATGGCCGTGCTGGCCGTCGCCTGCGCCGTCCTTGGCCGGGCCTGCGCCGCCGGCGTGGCCCGGATGCACCGGACCAAGCGCGAACGCCAGGACGCCGAGATCAAGCGCCACCAGGACCTGTCCTTTTCGGCCCTGGCCGCCAAGGACCGCGAGACCTACCTGGCCGCCAACCAGCTGGCCCAGGAGGCCTACGGCAATTCCAT
>JBKICS010000098.1:0-11874 GCA_046567015.1 Acidobacteriota bacterium
TGATGACCGTGGCCATCGATGCGGCCGGCGTCGGGCACGGCGGCCAGGGCGTTGTTTAAGATATTGAGGAACACCTGCTGCAGCTGGCCCCGGTCGGAAACGATGCGCGGGGCGGTCTCATCGAGTGTAAGAGCCAGATCGATCTTGCGGTGCAGGGCCTCCTGGGTGAGGAAGCCGCTGGTTTCCTGGATGACGTCGTTGAGGTCGAGCTCTTCCAGGCTGACGTCCAGGCGGCGGGCGAAGCCGAGCATGCGCCGGGTGATGTCGCGGCAGCGCATGACGGTCTTGAGCACCGAATCAATCAGATCCAGGTAGCGCTGCTTGTCGGGAAAATCCTCGCGCAGGTCGATCAGGTCGCGCATGAGCCCGGTCTTTTCGTTGATGACGGCCAGCGGGTTGTTGATCTCGTGGGCCACGCCGGCGGCCAGCCGGCCGATGGAGGACAGCTTCTGGGCGTGTTCCACCTGACGCAGCGCCAGCTCCCGGTGCTCCTCGGCCTCGCGCATGCGCTTAAGCAGCAGGTCGGTCAGCTTGTAGGAGGCCAGGAACACGGCCAGCACCCCGGCGCAGAAGATGAAGACCAGATCGCCGCGCACCGTGTACCAGGTGCGCAGCATTTGCGCCTTGGGCTTGACCGCCGCCAGCACGAAATCGGTTTCCGGGAAATAGGTGTAGGCGAAAAAGATGTCCTCGCCCCGGTCGTCCTGCTGCTGCAGCACGGTGGCCTCGAAGGTCGGCGGCGGCATGGGCAGGGAGAACTGGTCGAGCACCTTGCCAAAGCGCTGGGAACTGGTCTGCAGGACGCCGGCCCGGTTGAGGAGCAAGGCGTCGGACCCCGGCTCCAGGCCCATGGCCGCGATGATCTTGTCGAACTGGTGGGTGTCGAGCGTGGCCCGGACGATAAACGGCTCGCCCGTGTCGAAGGTGTGGCGCACGGCCACCACCACGTGGGGAAATTTGCGAAAGCCCATGAACACGTCGGAAATGTAGCGGCCCTTGACCCGGACCTCGTTGAACCAGGTCTGCTCGGCGTAGTTGTGGCCCTTTAAGGCATAGGGGCCGACGTAGTTGACCAGCTCGCCCTGGTCGTTAATCAGGCCAATATCGACGAAGCCGACGTATTCGGTCTGCAGGATCTTTAATATGCGGGCCAGATCCCTCTCGTCGGCCAATTCCTTGAAGGAATAGGCCTGGGCAATGAAGCCCACGGCCGAAGTGCGCTCGGCCAAAAAGAGCTCGAAGGAGTTTTTCGCCTTGTTGACGATGACCCGCAGGGGATTCTGGATCTCCCGGGACAGGGCTTTCTGGTACTCGTAATAGTTGAGCGCGGCCATGATGGCCAGGGGCAGGGTGGCGGTAATGAGCATGAGCGCCGTGATCTTGCGCCGCAGCGACTTGTAGATCCGGGGCGTTACGATCACGTCGGAGGAACCCAGGCCTTCCAGATGGCGTTTGAAGACTTCCCGAAACATGATCACCCCTCGTCCTGGGGAAACAGGATGTCCCCGGAACTGAGCCGGCCCTCGGCCAGGCGGTCCAACACCGGGTCGAGTCCGCCGGCCACGTTGTCAATGACGTCCACCCGCTTCCAGCGCAGGTAATGATAATACTCTTCTTCCACGGCGCCGGCCACAACCGTGTCGATGTTGTGGGCCAGCACGTATTCGCAAAGATCCTCGGCCGAATTGCGGGCGAAGATGATCTCGGCCCGCGAGGTCACGACCCCGGCGTCGTCAATATCGCACACCAGGGCCTCGGCCGTCTGGTCGAAGCGCCAGGCCACCTCATTGCCGCGCAGGGCAATAAGCACGCGATGGCCGCTCATGTCCCGCTCCGTTTGCCGGCGGCGTCCTTTTTGGGCCTGGCCGCCTTGGCCTTGGCAGCCTCCGGGGCCGGCCCCTTGTCCACGGCCGGGAAACCGGCCGCGCCGGGCCGCACCGGCACGTAGACCGGCAGGTTGGCCGGGACGATCAGCGGCGTCTTGGAGGTCATGACGGCGTATTCGACGATGTTGCGCAGCTCGCGCACATTGCCGGGATAGGGATATTCGGCCAGAACGCTCATGGCTTCCGGGGAAAAGCCCTTGACGCTTTTCTTGAAGCGCTCGGCGAAACGTTCGGCGAAATAGGCCAGCAGGAAGGGCAGATCCTCGCCGCGTTGCCGCAGCGGTGGCAGATCGAGGCGCAGCACGCTTAGGTGCTTGTAGAAGTCCGGATCGAGCAGGCCCTGCTCGGCCAGCTCCTCGGGATTGCGCTGGGTGGCGAACAGGAGCCGGACGTCGACGGGCAGCGCGGCCGCTCCGCCCTGGGCGCACACCGCCCCGGTATCGAGGAAGGCGGCCAGCCGCTTTTGCAGGCCAAGCGGCGCATCGGAGAGTTCCGGGAAGAACATGCTTCCCCCGGCCGCCTCCTGGAAGCGACCGCGAATCTCCTCAAGGCCCGAGCCTTCCTCGGCCGTGCGGCCGAACAGCTCGGCCTCGAGCAGATTCGCGGGCAAAAACCCCAGATTCATGCGCAGAAAGGGACGCCTGGCCCGCAGGGAGCCTTCATGGATGCATTCGGCGATGAGATCCTTGCCGGTGCCGGTCTCTCCGACCAGGAGCACCGGCCGGTCGGACCGGGCAAACTCCGGCAGCACCGAGAGGATGCCCTCCATGACCGCGCTTTTGCCGATCAGCGCTCCCAGGCCGGACTTTTTCGTCAACATGCCGTCGGTCTCCCGCTGGTCCAGCTCTTCCACAAAGTCCACACGGTACAGGGTCTGGCCGTCCCGGTCGCGCAAGAGCCTTGGGCTTAAGCGCACCGGGATCTTGCGACGGCTCCGGTTGACGATGTCCGTGACCAGGGACTGTTCGCAGCCGCCCTGGCGCAGGTGGAGGCAGTCCCGGCCGCACAGCCCGGTGCGCAGCACGTGCCGGCAGGGCAGTCCCCGGGCCTCCTCCAGTCGAAAACCGGTCAGCCGTTGCAACGAGGCGTTGAGGTGCAGGACGCGCCCGAGGGTGTCGTAGACCGCCGCTCCCAGGGGGATGGCGTCCAGGAAATCGGGCAGGTCCAACCCGCACTCGGCCAACCAAACCGCCGTATCCGTCGCTGCCACGCTCACTCCTTTCTGCCTGCGGCGCTTCGCATCACGCGATGCATCCAAAGTAATCGAACCGCCGGCCGCATGGAAGCGGATACGGGCCTAGTGTCCCCCGCTGCCGACGATGCCGGAAGCAGCCACCAGAAGCACCAGGATTTCCAGCACGGCGATGGTGGCGAAAATCGGCTCTTTCTTTTTCATGTAGGCGCCGATCAGCGGCACGTAGCACAGGATGGTCATGCCCGCCAAAAGCACGATACCGGTAAAATTGAGGAAATCGCCTTTGCCGATGAGCTTGAACCAGCCCCAGCCCGAAGGCACGCCGCCCTGGGTCAGGTAGGTCTTGACCGGCTGGGACCAGAGTTGGGTCACGGTTTCCAGCGGCACATGCGGGGTGATCACGCCCAAGACGTACAGCAGATAGGTCGCGGCCATCAGCGCCAGGGAGCCCCAGCAACCGTAAAACAGCATGTTGGAGTAAACGACCTGTTCAGGAGGGGTCTGCGAAATATCAGTGGTCATGGAAATCTCCGTATGGTGTTGTGTCGTGGATGGTTGCAAGCCTGGCTCAGCCGATGCCCAGGCCCTTGAGCAGGGCCTTGGCCCCGGAGAACAGGAGCACGCCGATGACCATGTAGCGGATGAACTTCGGCTTGGCCTTGGCCAGCAGGCGAACGCCCACGAAGGAACCGAACATGAGGCCCACGATGGACGGAATGGCCATGAGCGGAATGACGCAGCCCTGGTTCAGATAGACCCAGGCGGCCGAGGTGTCGGTGATGGACAGCAGGAACTTGGAGGTGCCGACGGCGACCTTGAGCGGCACGCCCATCATGAGGTTGAGCACCGGGACGTTGGCCCAGCCCGCGCCCAGGCCGAACATGCCGGCCATGACGCCGATGATGATGAACATCAACAGGCCGGGCAGGGTACGGTGGGTCTTCCAGACATAGTCCTTGCCGGTGGAGGCGTCGTGGTAGACGCCGTTCATGCCGAGCGCAATGCCCAGGGCGTCGGGATTTTTCACCTCGGGCACGGCCACGTTTTTCGACTTGAGAATCAGGATGGCGATAAAAAGGATGGTGCTGCCCAGGGCGATCTGGACGACGTTGGTGGGCAGGGCCAGACCGATCATGGCGCCGACGATGGCGCAAGCCGAGGCAATGAGCGCCACGGGCAGGGCCAGACGCAGCGAGGCCAGGTTGCGCTTGAGCAGACCCGGACCGGCGGCCAAGGCTCCGGCCAGGGCCACCATCAGGCCAGCGCCGCGCACGAAGTCGAGATGGAAGGGGAAAAAGCCGCTGACCAGCGGCACGTAGAGCACGCCGCCGCCGACGCCGGCCAGCACCGCGATGATGCCGAGGATGAAACAGAAAAACAGCAGGATAAGGGGCCACATCCACCAGGGGCCGGAGGCTCCGGCCTGACCGAGGGCCTGGGTGACGGCCGGTTCGTTCTGGGCCGCCAAGGCGTAGACCGCAATCAGCAGGGCAGCCGCGAGGACCGGCAGGCCCGCTTTGAGTAAAATTTGCCGCTTCATGATCCTCTCGTTCTCCTTTTCCGAAATGGTGTGGTGGGTGGGGCCTCGTCTCGACCGAAGGCTCGAAGCGAAACAGTGGTCCGCCGAAACCGCGTGCGAACCGTCCCGTCGCCCCCTTCTTATCAAGGATTGTGCCTTTTTGAATTAGCAATAAATAAAGCATGTTACTATTTCTGGTCACAGCGAAAACGGCAAACTTTCGCCGCCCGGCGGCAAATTTTTGCCGTTGTCATTTTCCGGCCGATAGCGCATGGTTGCCGGGACGAACCATTTTGGCCGAAGGCGGCACGGCCGGCGGGGAAACCACAAGATGAGCGATTCCAGCATGTTGCTATGCGGCAAATATTTGCCGCTGGACGCCGACGACCCCGTCACCGCCGGGCAGGCTCCGCCCGAGGCCGAATTCCTCTTTTGTTCCGCCGAGATGCAGGCCGTTTACGACCTGGCCACCCAGATCGCTCCGTCCGACGCCTGCGTGCTCATCTCCGGCGAAACCGGCACCGGCAAGGAACTGCTCGCCCAGTGCATCCACAACTTGAGCCGCCGGCGCAAGAAACCCTTCGTTCCGGTCAACTGCGGCGTGCTCAAGGGCGAGCTGTTCGCGGACAAGTTTTTCGGCCACGAGGCCGGAGCGTTCACCGGCGCGGCCAAGGCCCAGCGCGGCATCTTCGAGATGGCCGGCGACGGGACGCTGTTTCTCGACGAGGTGGGCGAAATCCCGGCCATAAACCAGGTGGACTTCCTGCGGGTGCTGGAGGAGCGGTCGTTTCGCCGCCTGGGCGGGGAGCGCCCCATCCGGTTTGCCGCCCGCATCGTGGCCGCCACCAACCGGGCTCTGCCGGACATGGTGCGCCAGGGCACGTTTCGGGCCGACCTGTATTACCGGCTAAACGTCGTGCCGCTGGTCTTGCCGCCGCTGCGGCAACGCAGCGGCGACATCG
Source organism: Acidobacteriota bacterium (assembly GCA_046567015.1). Taxonomy (GTDB): domain Bacteria; phylum Desulfobacterota; class Desulfovibrionia; order Desulfovibrionales; family Desulfovibrionaceae; genus Solidesulfovibrio. The sequence continues at coordinate 5,563 of JBKICS010000098.1, forward strand.
TCTTTCTGGCCGAGTATTTCCTGTCCATCTACCGCCAGCGCTACCACAAGCCGGGGCTGCGCTTCACCGAGGCGGCGCTGACGGAGTTGACCGGCCACGACTGGCCGGGCAACGTGCGGGAGCTTAAAAACCTCATCGAGCGTCTGGCGCTACTTTCTCGCGAAGGCCCCATCGACGCCGGGGACCTGCCCGAGGACATGCGCCTTGGCGGCGAGATCGCGCCGCGAAGCGCCGAGCCGGACATGGCCGTGACCCTGGAGGAGGCGGTGCGCCAGGCCAAGACCCAAGCCATTCTGCGGGCTTTCGCCGCCTGCGGCGGCGACCGGACCAAGACCGCCCAGCGCCTGGACATCAGCCCCCGCACCTTGCGCCACCTGGTGCGGGAACTGGACATCCGCAAGGTCTAGCCCGGCATCCCCTGCTCGCTCCGAGCCTCCTGTTGCGGAAACAGGCCCCCCACGCGCCTTGTCCCACGGGTTCGGGGGAACGCAGGGCGCGACCGGGCAGGTCTGGTCCCGGGCGCAAGGCGGACCTGGCCGGCACGACCGGTGAAACCCGGCCGCGCGTCTCGCCGCAACGCCCGCCCAGGCCGGGGCCGCTGTGCCCCGGGCTCTTTTCCTGGCCGACGCGGGCGGGCCGACGCGCTCCCGGCCCGCCTGGCGCGAGAGGATCAAGGCTGGCCGGGACAAAATTTTTTTTGCGCCGCCTTGGCCTTTTTTTTGAAATACTAATAATACAATATGTTAAAAGATGCTGTTGGCTGAAAAAAATTTTGATCCGACGAAAATTAAGGGTTGCGCAATTCCCGCTTCCGGTTAGTATGCGTCATTCCATCAACGTGCATGATGACATTCGCCCATTGGAATTTTCGCGCAAGACCGAGCCCAACGACGAAATCAGCCCATGCCAAATACCGGAGTCATAGCCTAGCCATGTCGAAGAAACTGTATGTCGGTAACCTGTCCTTCTCTTCCACCGAAAACGATATCCGTGACCATTTTTCCGCCTACGGCGAAGTGTTGAGCGTCAATCTCATCACCGACCGTGAGACCGGACGCCTGCGCGGATTCGGTTTCGTCGAAATGGACGACGCGGGCGCTGCCGCCGCCATCCAGAATCTGGACGGCAAGGAACTCGGCGGTCGCACCCTGAAGGTCAACGAGGCCCAGGACAAGCCCCGCTCCGGTGGCGGCGGCCGTGGCGGCTACGGTGGCGGCAGCGGCCGCTGGTAGTCTGCCGCGTCGCGGCAACAGTATCGCCGCGACACGGTCCGGCAGTTCGTCTGTCGGGCGCTGAATTGATATTGCAACGGGTCGGGACTTTTGTCCCGGCCCGTTCTTTTTTGCCTCGTCGGCAGGCGATACGCCCTGGGTCGCACGTCCTGGGTCGGACGCCCTGGAGCGGTCTTGTTCTTTCCGAGGATGCCGCGCCCCGGGCCCAACTCTTGAACCACCCTCCCCCTATCCGTGCGGCATCTCCCCCTTGGCCAGCATCAGGTGGTGCGCTTGGTGATGGGCCCCACTGGCCATGATGCCGAAAAAACCCAGGCCCTGAATCTGCCGGACCTCGTCGGGATTGTCGCTGGTCACCCGCAAGCGCACCCCCTTCTCGATACGCGTCGCCGCGACCTGCCAGCCGCTGTAACCGCCAAGCATCCCGGCATGAGCCGGCACCATCCGTTCGATGGCGGCCAGGACTCTGCCCTCCCCCGTAGCCTCGGCCTCAAGCCCATTGGGCAAAAGCTTCTCCGCTACCTCGGCGTGCACGGTCACTTCGTTCATGTCGACTAGATGCTCCCGCAAGGCCCGGATGTTCACCCTGCTCCAGTCCGTGGCCGGATCGGCTTGCAACAAGACCACGATCTCCTGGATGGCGGCGAACGCCCCCTGGCCGGCCTCGCGCGGGAGAGGCGCGCCCTGGCCCGCAGCGGCGGGCAGGGCATGGTGGGCGTGATGCGGCGGCTCTTCCTGCGCCGGCAGCGGGTTGGCCATCCAGGAAAACGCGAGAACGACGGGCAACACCAGCCACGAACGAAGCCTCAACGTTGCCATGACGCGACTCCTCGCTTGGTGTGTGGCGACCGGGGCCCCACTTCGCAACGGGCCTGGCCCCTTGGCCTGATTTCTCCTGATCGTATCAAATACCCGGGTCCAGTGTAAGGAAATTTCAACTACCCGCCATTGCTGCTTCCAGCGATTTTCCCATTGCCGGCAAAAGGCAACGCCGGAGCCGACTGGGGGGCAAGATCGCTGCGCCGGGTGATCAGACAATATCCAGCCTTGGTTTCCAACCGGCCCGCGCGGGATGCCACGCCCGCCGCGCGATGCCTGCGCCACAGCAATCTGGCGCGCCCCCTCCCCGTTCGCGCCGCCAATACAAAAAGGGCCGCCCCCGAAGGAGCGGCCCTTTGGCGCGTGTAAAACGCGGGACGGTTAGCGGATGAACAGCATTTCCTGGTAGCTCGGCAGCGGCCACAGGTCGTCGGCCACCACGGCTTCCAGGGCGTCGGCCACGGCGCGGACTTCGTTCATGGCCGGCAGGATGGTGCAGCACATATGCTTGGCCTCGGCCAGGGTGCCCTCGGCGCTGTGCTCCATGAGCTTTTCGAGCTCTGCGGTCTTGGCCTGGATGTCGCGCAGTTTGGCGGTGACGCACTCCAGGGTGTCCATCTTGTAGTCATGGCCGATGGCCTTGAGGTTGGCGCAGGCGGCGGCCAACTCGCTCTGGTAACGCACGGCGGCCGGGAAGATCACGGTCTTGGCCATGCGCACCACCAGATTGGCTTCGGTCTGGATGGTCTTGACGTACTGCTCCAGGTAGATCTCTTCGCGGGACTTCAGTTCAGCTTCGCTGAGGATACCGTAGGTGGTGAACAGCTTCACGACCTCGGGGCTGGTGAGCACCGGCAGGGCGTCCGGGGTGGTCTTCAGGTTGGCCAATCCGCGCTTGGCGGCCTCGGCGTGCCATTCCTCGGAGTAGCCGTCGCCGTTGAACACCACGGCGTCGTGCTTCTTGATGATGTCCTGGATCACGGTCTGCACGGCGGCGTTGAGCTTGGAAGCATCGCCGCCGGTGGCGGCTTCGAGCTTGGTGGCGATGTAGTCCAGGGACTCGGCCATCATGGCGTTGAGCGCCACCTGGGAGCCGGCGATGGACTGGCAGGAGCCCACGGCGCGAAACTCGAAACGGTTGCCGGTGAAGGCAAAGGGGCTGGTGCGGTTGCGGTCGCCCGGATCCATGGGCAGCGGCGGCAGGGTGTCGACGCCGATGCTCATGACGCCTTTCTGCTTGGAGCCCTCGACCTTGCCCTTCTTGATCTGCTCGAAGACGTCGGTGAGCTGCTCGCCGAGGTAGACGGACATGATGGCCGGCGGGGCCTCGTTGGCGCCCAGGCGATGGTCGTTGGACGGCGTGGCCACGGTGGCGCGCAAAAGCGGGCCGAACTTGTGCAGGGCGCGGATGGCGGCGGCGCAGAACACCAGGAACTGGGCGTTGTCGTGCGGGGTTTCGCCCGGATCGTAGAGGCTGCCCAATTCGGCGTTGCCGATGGAGTAGTTCAAGTGCTTGCCCGAACCGTTGATGCCGGCGAAGGGCTTTTCGTGCAGCAGGCAGATCATGCCGTAGCGCTTGGCCACGGTGCGAAGCACGGTCATGACCATCTGGTTGTGGTCGGTGGCCAGGTTGGCGGTCTCGAAAATCGGGGCGATTTCGAACTGGCTCGGGGCCACTTCGTTGTGGCGGGTCTTGACCGGCACGCCGAGCTTATAGAGCTCGCGCTCGACTTCCATCATAAACGACAGCACGCGGCGGGGAACGACGCCGAAGTACTGATCCTCGAACTCCTGGCCCTTGGCCGGCTTGGCGCCGAACAGGGTGCGACCGGCGATGAGCAGGTCGGGGCGGGAGAAGACGAAGTTGCGGTCAATGAGGAAGTATTCCTGCTCGGGTCCGGCAAAAGAGCCGACCGGCAGCTTGGTGTCGACGCCGAACAGTTTGAGCACGCGCTTGGCCTGCTTGTTGAGCGCCTGGGTGGAGCGCAGAAGCGGGGTCTTCTTGTCCAGGGCTTCGCCGGTCCAGGACACGAAGGCCGTGGGGATGCAAAGGAACGTGCCGTTGGGATTTTCCAGGATGTAGGCCGGGCTGGTCACGTCCCAGGCGGTGTAGCCGCGGGCTTCGAAGGTGGAGCGCAGGCCGCCGGAGGGGAAGCTGGAGGCGTCGGGCTCGCCCTGGATGAGCATCTTGCCGGAGAACTCGGCCACGGCGCCGCCCTTGCCGTCGGGCACCAGGAAGGAGTCGTGCTTTTCGGCGGTAAGCCCGGTCAGCGGGTAGAACACGTGGGTGAAGTGGGTGGCCCCGCGCTCGATGGCCCAGTCCTTCATGGTGTTGGCCACGGTGTCGGCGATGGTCGGATCGAGCTTTTCGCCCAACTCGATGGTCTTTTTAAGCGACTTGTAGACATGCTTGGGCAGACGCTCGCGCATGACCTTGTCGTTGAAAACATTGCAGCCGAAGACCTCGGTGGGTTTCGTCTCGCTGAAATTTAAGGGGGCATGCGCCGGCTTGTAATTGATGATCGCCGAGATCGCGTCCAGACGAGCTTTGATTCCGCTCATAGGGTCCTCTTGCATTTGTGTTGAACAGGTTTCACGCCATGGTCCCGCGCCAGGCCTGCCCGCCCGTGGCCGCGCCCGGTGTCCGGGGCGTCCGGGGTCGAATACGGCATTTTCGCGTCGCGGCGACCCATGTGCCGTCCGGGCGATCCCCTCAATGCACCGCCCTGTCCGGCCTGGAAAATTCCACCTCTCGCCACCCGCCCGGTCTCTCTCCACCCGGGCGGAGGCGAACTAGCAATAATGTAAAATCAACCCCTCGTCCAGAGCCAATACGGCCCCCGCATGCCCCCCGAAGCCCTGCCTCGGGCGGCATGCCCTCACAATCGAACCGCAACAATTGTGTAAAGAACCATTTGTCCGGTCCCCGCGGACCGGGCCGGCCGCCCCGCTCGCCGCCACCGGCCGGCCAGGCGGAAAGCTGGCGCAACGTAGCACGGACAACGGCGTCTGTCTCGCCCGGGGAGGCGGCGTCAAGCATCCCGGAGGCCGCATTTGGACCGTCGGGCCTTGTCGCCTCGGCTGCCGTCGGAGCGGCGTCAGGCGTCCAGGAGCCGGCGGATGGCCGCCAGCTCGTCGTAGACCTGGCGCAGGACCGCCTTGTCGCGGCCGCCTTCGCCCAGCCGTCGCCGGGCGCCGTCGATGGTGAGTTTTTCTTCGTAGAGCAGGGTCTTTATGGTGTTGACCAGGGCGAGGTGCTCTTCGGTGTAGGCGCGCTGGCCTTTCTTGGTGCGCACCGGGACGAGCTGGGGAAATTCGGTCTCCCAAAACCGCAGCACAAAGGGCTTAAGCCCCGTCAGATGGGCAATCTCACCGATCTTATAGGTCTTTTGCAGCATACACGCCCAGCATGCGCCAAGCCGGACGCCGGGTCAAGCACGGTCCGGGCAAGAAATTTCACGCCATCGGCTTCCCGTTTCCAGCCATACCGGTTATCTGTCGGAGTATCGGGCTCCGCTTGGGGCCCCGGCCCGCGCCGGGCAGGGGAACCCGCGCCAGCGGCGTCCCGACCCTGGTGTTTACGCCAGTCGATCCCGCAAGTGACCAGCCACAGACCCGAAAGGAGATGCGACCATGGCTACCCTGACGACCAAGGACGGCACGAAGCTCTATTATAATGACTGGGGAACCGGGCGGCCGGTGGTGTTCAGCCACGGCTGGCCGCTTAGCGCCGAAGCCTTCGAGGACCAGATGTTCTTCCTGGCCTCCAAGGGCTACCGGGTCATCGCCCACGACCGCCGGGGGCATGGCCGATCCGACCAGCCCTGGCAGGGCAACGATCTGGACACCTACGCCGACGATCTGGCCGAGCTGACCGCCTCCCTGGACCTGCGAAACGCCGTACATGTGGGCCATTCCACGGGCGGCGGCGAGGTGGTCCGCTACATCGGCCGCCACGGAACCGGGCGCGTGGCCGGAGCCGTGCTCATCGGCGCGATCCCGCCGCTTATGCTGAAGACCCCAACAAATCCGCTGGGCCTGCCCTTGCAGGTCTTCGACGGCATCCGCGACGGGGTGGCCAAGGACCGCTCCCAGTTCTTTTACGACCTGCCCCTGCCCTTTTACGGCTACAACCGCCCCGGGGCCAAGGTGTCCGAGGGCGTGCGCCAGGCCTTCTGGCGACAGGGCATGCTGGCCGGCTTCCCGGCCGCCTACTTCTGCGTAAAAGCCTTTTCGGAAACGGACCAGACCGAGGATCTGG
>JBKICS010000099.1:0-2785 GCA_046567015.1 Acidobacteriota bacterium
CTGCTCGAGATCTTGCCCCTGGCGCACCAGGGCTATTGCTGCAGCCAGATCCTCGTGCTCCTGGCACTCAAAGCTCAGGGCCGGGAAAACCCCGAGCTGGTGCGCGCCTCCATGGGCCTGTGCCACGGCATGGGCGGCTGCGGCGGCGCGTGCGGCATCCTGACCGGCGGCAGCCTGGTCATCGGCCTCTACACCGGCAAGGGCCGCGACGACGAAACGCCCTTCGAGCAGGCCGACGCCGTGGTCACCGATTTCGTGGACTGGTTCACCGAGCGCGTGAGCCAAACCTGCTCCGGCACCACCTGCGCCGCCATCCTGGGCGACGGCAAGCCGGATCCGACCCGCTGCGGCGGACTCATGGCCGACGCCTGGAATTTCCTTCTGGAACTGCTGGTCAGCTACGGCATCGACCCGAGCGAGGGCAGGGAGTAAGAAGAACCGGGGAAAACCCTTTCTGGAAGAAAGGGTTTTCCCCGGACCCCTTTCCCAAAGACTTTCCATGGGGGCTGGCGCGGGCGGCGGGAGAAGCGTCGCCTGCAATTTGTTGACAACTTTCCCCTTTGCAGGGGTCCGGGGGGATCATCCCCCCGGCCGCCGGAGGCTTCCCCCCTGACCCCATCGAGGAGTAACCAGTGACGCTGACAGAGAGTATGTGTCCGGTGTGTCTGGCCCGGCTGCCGGCGCGGCGGGAGGCTGTGGGCGAGGATGGATTTCTGGTGCGGACCTGCCCGGAGCACGGCGAGTTTCGCACCCGCTTCTGGCATGGCCCGCCGGGGCTGGCCGGCTGGGATCGGCCCAAGACGCCGCGTCCGGGGAGCGCCCCGGCCGGCAGCGCCCCGGAGCCGGGCTGCCCCTTCGTTTGCGGCCTGTGCCCGGAACACAGCCAACGCACCTGCACCGTCGTCTTCGAGGTCACCGGCCGCTGCAACCTGGGTTGTCCGGTCTGCTTTGCCGACGCCGGCACCGGTTTCGACGCCGACCCCACCCTGGCCGCCCTGGAGACCCGGCTGATCCGGGCCAGACGCGCCGCTGGGCCGGCCAACATCCAGATTTCCGGCGGCGAACCGACGCTTCGGGCCGATCTGGCCGACATCGTGGCCCTGGCCAAGGCGGTCGGCTTCCCCTTTGTCCAGCTCAATACCAACGGCCTAGCCCTGGCCGCCGATGCCGCCCTGGCCCCGCGTCTGGCCGCATCCGGGCTCGATTCGGTCTTTTTGCAGTGCGACGGAGTCAGCGACGCCGTCCATGTGGCCCTGCGCGGCCGGTCGCTTACCCGGGAAAAGCGCGCCGCCATGAACGCCTGCATCGCCGCCGGCATCGGCGTGGTGCTGGTGGCGACGCTCGTGCCCGGGGTCAACGACGGCGAGATCGGCGCTCTCGTCCGGCTGGCCCTGGAGCTCGCTCCGGGCGTTCGCGGCGTCCACTTCCAGCCAGCCGCGAATTTCGGCCGCTATCCCGGCGACGGGGGCAGCGCCCCGCGCCTGACCCTGCCCGAGGTCATGGCCGCCCTGGAAGCGCAGACCGGGGGCCTGGTCCGGGCGGCCGACCTCCATCCGCCGTGCTGCGAACATTCCCTGTGCTCGTTTTCCGCCACCTATCGCCTGACGCCCGGCGGCGGGTTGGCCCTGGCCGGCCAGGGCGGCTGTTGCGACAAAACGGCCATCCCGGCCGAGGAGGGGGCGCGGCAGGCGACCACCTTCGTGGCCCGCCAGTGGGGGCCGGCCAAGGCCGCCCCGGCTCCATCGGAAATCCGGGACGATTTCGACCGCTTTCTGGCCGCCGCCGCGGCCACGCCCAGCCTCAGCATCTCGGCCATGGCCTTCATGGACGCCTGGACCATGGATCTGGAGCGGGCGCGCGGCTGCTGCATCCACGTGGCCGCGCCCGACGACCGGCTGATCCCCTTTTGCCTCTACAACCTCACGGCCGCCGACGGACAGGCGCTTTATCGTCGAAAATCATGCGCATAACCCCTTTTGACGCCTGGATCGCCGCCGCCGTCGGCCAGCCCGGCGGCCCGGCCGATCCCGCCCGGCTGGCCGACTGGCAGCTTGCGGCGCTCGGTCGCGCCGTGGCCCATGCCCGCATGGCCCCGTTTTACCGCGACCGGCTGGCCCATCTGCCGCCGGGTTTCCCGGGAAGCCTCGCCGACTTCGCAACACTTCCAACTACCACGCCGGCCGATCTGGCCGATGCGTTTACCCGGTTTTTAACCGTCCCCCAGGATGCCGTGGCCCGCATGGTTACGGTGGCCACCTCCGGCACCACCGGAGCGCCCAAACGCATGGCGCTCACCGACGCCGACATCGAGGAGACGCTTACCTGCTTCCGCGTGGTCATGGCCGTGACCCTCAATCCCGGCGAGACGGTGCTGATCCTTTTCCCGGCGGCCAAGCCCGACAGCGTGGGCGATCTGATCGGGCGGGGCATGAAACGGCTGGGGGCTGTGCCGGTCTTCGGCGACCCGACCGGCAATCCGGCCCGGCTGGCCGAGGCCCTGGCCGCGCATCATCCCCAAAGCCTCATTGCCGCGCCGTCGCAGTTGCGCGTCGCCCTGGACGACCCGGCCGCCTGCCAGGCCGCCCGGGCGTGCCTGCGCTCGGTGGTCTATGCCTCCGACTTCCTTTCGCCGGAGCTTCGGGAGAAAACCGCCGCCCGCTTCGGCTGCCGGGTGTTCGACTATTACAGCGCCACGGAAATGGCCTACGGCGGCGGCATGGAATGCGAGGCCGGCGGCGGCTACCATCTGCGCGAGGCCCAACTCTATTTCGAAGTCCTGGACCCG
>JBKICS010000100.1:0-5593 GCA_046567015.1 Acidobacteriota bacterium
CGGGACAGCGGCCGGTTTGGGGCCGGGAACCGGCGGCAGTTGCGGCGGCTCGGCCGCAACCCGCAGGGCATCGCTGGCAAACGGCGACACCCCCGGCTTGGCCGGCCCGGTCTCGGCCACCTCCAGGATGGCCTGGTCTTCGGGCGTGGGCTGCCGGGTGATGGGCAGGGCATGGAAGGCCTTGTGGGCCATCTTCTCCATGGCTGCCTGATGGGCGTCCACGAGCTGTCGCGCTTGCGTTTCCTCTTCGCTGGGCGCGTCGGTCCGGGCGGTGGCGGTCTCGGCTTCGTTGGCCAGGGCGGCCGGTTTGGCCGTGCCCCGATCGGCCACGGTCACCGGCATTTCCTCGTATTCCATGCCGATGATGCGAAAACGCCCGTCCGTGCCGCGCTGCCAGTACAGGCGCTTGATGCCCTGGGAAATAAGCGTGGGCGAACGGTAGAGCTGGACGAAAAAGGTGACCCAGTAATCCGGGCCGGGCAAGGCCCGCAGGTCGGAGAGCGTCACCTGGATCCAGGGCAGGGATTTGAACAGGCGTTCCTTCTGGCTGCGAAAGGTCGCGAAGGCCTGCCCTTCGGTGATGGCGAATTTTTCCGGGTCGTGGAAATCGAAAAAGGCGTCGGAGCGGTCCTGCCAGGCCTTGGCCCAATTCTTCGTGGCTTCCACCACCTCCCGGGCCTCGGAGCGGATCTGCCGGGCGTCGGCGTCCAGGCGCAGCTCGTCGGCAATGATCACCGGCGTGCCCAGGGCCAGCTCGGTGTCCAGGCGGTGGAGATCCGGGGTGTTGACCGCCACGCAGCCCTGGGTCTCGTAGGGGATGATGGCATGGCCCCGGCCGTGGATCCAGATACCATGCCCGGTCTTTTTGCGCACCACGTCGGCGGGATTGGGAAAATTGAGCGGAAAGGCCAGATCGCCGTACAGCTCGTAATTGAGTCCCCCGGCCTTGCGCCGGGTAATGAAATAGACCCCTTCCGGGGTCCGCAAATCGCCTTCCTTGCTCTTGTCGCCAAGCAACTGGCCGGTGGCGCAGGGGATGAAATCGGCCACGCGCAGCGGGCTTTGGCGGGTCAGCAGAAAAAAGGACTGGGCCCTTTTATCCACCGCCACCGAACGCCCGGGAAACCATTCGGTATCGACGACGTCCGCCGTCCATTCCCCGGCCGCCTGGCGAGCCGGGAGAAGAAGCAGGCAGGCGAGAACCAGGACGTGGCCGAATCGTTTCATGCCGTCTCGCGTCAGGAAGCCGGTTGCTGGTTGGCGGCGGCGAGCAGGGTCTCGCGGCTGAAAACGGACAGCAAGGGAAAGCCGCGTTCGGCCAGCTTCTCGGCCCCGCCTTCGTTGCGGTCGAGGACGGTGAGCACGGCGCCGATGGTAAGTCCCGCGTCCTGCACCCGGTCGATGACCGTAAGCAAAGTGCCGCCGGTGGTCACCACGTCTTCGAGCAGGGCCACCGTGTCGCCGGGCTGGAAATTGGACAGGCCTTCCAGAAACTGGTTGGTGCCATGCCCCTTGGAGGCCTTGCGCACGATAAAGGCCGGCATGGGGCGGCCGCGCAAGTGGGAGGCGATGGAGACGGCCGTGACCAGCGGATCGGCCCCAAGGGTCATGCCGCCCACGCCAACGATGCCTTCGGGCAGGAGATCGAACAGCAGATTGCCGATGAGCCAGGCCCCCTCGGGATGCAGGGCCGTCTGCTTGCAGTCGAAATAATAGTCGCTCTTGCGGCCGGAAGTCAGGGTCACCTCGCCGGCGCGGTAGGATTTCTCAAGGAGCAGGCGGGCCAGACGGCCGCGCATGGCGGCGGCGTCCAGGTCAAGCGTAGGGCACGACATGTCTATCCCCGTTTCACCCGTTTCGTTGTGGCATACAAAAGCCGGGCGCGTTTGAAAAGCAGTTCATAATCGGCTGCGCCGCAGCCGACCGGCTTACCAGCCGGCCCCCAGAACCAATGTCACAATTGCATCCAAAGGGGACTATTCCCTCAGCCGTCGGCCCAACGCGGATGGCCGCCAACCGACTTCGCCGGTTTACCGACCAGATTGGCCGCTCGCGCCAAGAACCCCTGAATAAACTTCTTTAGTTGCAGGGGTCCGGGGGGATCATCCCCCCGGCCGCCGGAGGCACTCTTCCTCTTCTCTCTCTCGCTTACCCGAACACCCGCGAGAAAATGAGATCCTCGTGGGCCAGGTAGTAGTTCGGGTCGAACAGGGCGTCGAGGACGGCCGGGGCGAGCTTGGCGGCGATGGCCGCGTCGGCGCGTACGGCGTCCGGGAAGGACGTCCGGCCTTCCCAGCAGGCCATGGCCACCCGCTGCACCAGCACGTAGGCTTCCTGGCGGTCCATGCCGGCCTCAATGAGCGCCAGGAGCACCCGCTGGGAATAGAACAGACCGAAGGAGCCCATGAGATTGCGGGCCATGTTGTCCGGATTGACCTTGAGGTTTTTCAGGATATTGGCCAACCGGGCGAGGGTGTAGTCGGCCAGGATGGTGGAATCGGGCATGATGACCCGCTCGACCGAGGAATGGGAGATGTCGCGCTCGTGCCACAGCGGCATGTTTTCCAGCGAGGCCAGGGCGTTGGTGCGAATGAGGCGCGAGAGGCCGCAGAGGTTTTCGGCCGAAATCGGGTTCTTCTTGTGCGGCATGGCCGAGGAGCCTTTCTGGCCCTTGGCGAAGCCTTCCTCGGCTTCGAGCACCTCGGTGCGCTGGAGGTGGCGCAGCTCGGTGGAAAGGCGCTCCACGCCGCCGGCAATAAGCGCCAGAGAAGTAAAAAAAGCGGCATGCCGGTCGCGCTGGATGATCTGGGTGGAAATGGGGTCCACGCCAAGGCCCATGATCTCCATGGCGATGGCCTCGACCCGGGGGTCGAGGTGGGCGTAGCCGCCCACGGCCCCGGAGATCTTGCCCACCTTGACCCCGGCCAGGGCGGCGAGGAAGCGCTCGCGGTGGCGGGAAAATTCGGCGTAAAACGAGGCCATCTTCATGCCGAAGCTGAGCGGTTCGGCGTGGATGCCGTGGGTGCGCCCGATCATGAGCTGGCCCTTGAACCGCATGGCCAAGTCTTTGATGACCGCCAGCAGGTTGTCGAGGTCGGCCACGATCAAATCGCCGGCCCGGCCCAGAAGCAGGGCATTGGCGGTGTCGACGATGTCGGAGGAGGTGCAGCCCAGGTGAATAAACCGGGCAGCCGGACCGACGCGTTCCTCCACGGCGGTCAAAAAGGCGATGACGTCGTGGCGGGTGGTCTCCTCGATTTCCAGGATGCGGGCCACGTCGAAGCCGGCTTTTTCACGAATGACGGCCATGTCGGCGGCCGGGATGCGGCCCAGTTTCGTCCAGGCCTCGCACACGGCCAGTTCGACCTCGAGCCAGGCGGCGAAACGGTTTTCCAGGGACCACAGGTCGCCCATGGCCTTACGGGTGTAACGCTCGATCATGCGCCCTCCTTGGGCTGGTCGGCAACGGCGGCGTCTTGGTCGTCTTGGGATGGTTCCTCGGCGGACAGGGGCACGGAAGGATCGCGGGCCAGCTGAGGCACGTCAACGGGGGTGCCTTTGACGGTGTCGTTGCCGTCGCGTTTGAATTGTCCCGGACGGCGCTTGACGTAGTCGGTGGCGTAGAATCCCGTGCCCTTGAGGGCGAAGGCGGACAGGGAAACGATGCGCGGGGCGGGCTGGCCGCATTCGGGACAGGCGGCCTCGGCTTCGTCGCCGCTGCGCCGCAGTTCCTCGAAAACCCGGCCGCAGGCGGGACACTCGAACTCATACAAGGGCATGGGGCCCTCCTGGAAGATCGTGCGAAAAGCCGGGCAAGGACTGACCTTGCCCGGATCGCTTCCTCTGCGTGCGCAGCATGGACATGGGTAATACCTCGCCGCCTCCCCTGCCCGGGGCGCCCGGAAACGCCTGGGCGCTCCGGGAGTCCGGCGTTCGGACAGCGCGTTACGCAGCGGCAAGGAGCCTTGCCGGCGCGGGTGCGATGCCGGAAACGGGCGGCGACAGTCGCGAAAGGCGAACGCGGCAAAGCCGGCCGATACCCGCACGGCTGCCGTTATCACCGTGCAATCAAAGGAAACGTCAGGCCGTAAACTAGGCCTTCTTGGCGGCGATGGCCTGGCGGACGCGCTCCTTGAGGCGTTCCTTGCGGCGCTTGCGGCGACGATCCAGTTCCTTGTGGCGCTCATGCTTCTTATGCTTGGACATGGGAATTCCTCCTATCGGGTGAAAGAACCCGATGCCGTATCCCAAGGTTTCGCGTTTGTAAAGCCGCAAACCCGCCTACTGCGACGGGATGGGCTCCACCGGCTCGGTGAGCAGGAACGTGCCCTGCTCGATCTGCTCCTTGAGCTTTTCGGCCACTTCCAGGGACATGGTGAGGCTGGTCAGCGGCACGGCCTGCGTCTTCTTGCCGTTGACCAGGATTTCGCCCGAGCGGCACTCGGCGTAGGTCACAAGCCCCAGCGTCCGGCCGATGCCGTTGGGATAGTCGTGGCCGTAGTCCTTGATCGGCATCTGGATGTCCGCGTCGGAGACGCCGGTGAAAAAGGCCATGTCCTCATTGAGGATGGGTATGGGAATGCCGATGCCCATGGCTAAGGACACGCCGTAGCCGAGAATCGACACGGCGCGCACGTAGCGGGCGTTCATGCCCTTGAGGTCGCCCTTGACCATGAGCGTGCCCGAGGCGGAAATGGGAATGCCGCGCTCGTTGCGTTTGGGCTTGGGATCGTGCTGGGTGCCGGCCCCGATGACATAGCCCACGCCGCCGCCCATGAAGATGCGGGTGCCAAGGCCGATGGTCTTCAGATACGGATCGTTAAACAGCGGCGACAATTCACCGGCCGTGGCGAAATTGGCGTTTCGGGCGTTGGGCTTAAGCGGCCCCATATAGGTGTAGATGATGCGGCTGGTGAGGTTCACGGCCACATTGTAGTTCTGATAGCAGTTGCGGGGATTAAGGAGCGCCGCATACTTGAGATCGGCCAGGGTGATGTCCTTTTCCAGCTCCCGGCGCGGGTAGCAGTCCGTGCCGTAGGATTCGCAGAAAAGACGCACCGCCTTGCCGCGCAGGAGATCCTCGATGACATGGGCGCCGCCGTACTTGAAGCGCCCCGGATGCACCTTGTTGAGCGGATCGTCCTTGGGCAGCTCGGTGGCCCCGATGTAGGCGTCCACGGCGGCCAGGCCGGCGTGGGCCGGCACGTTGTTGAGCCGCACCTTCTGGGCCTTGAGCGTGGGCGGCTCCTGGCCGAAATTGAACAGCATGCCCGAGGAGCACATGGGCGAAAAGGTGCCCGTGGTCACCACGTCCACTTCCTTGGCCGCCTTGACCTTGCCGAGCCGACGCACGGCCTCGACCATTTCGGCGGCGGTCAGGACCACGGCCTTGCCCTTCTCGATGCGCCGATTGATCTCGGCAACGGTCTTTTTCACCTCATGGGTCATGCCATCCTCCCCTCTCCCGGCGCATTGCGGCCGGCGGGGCCTTTTTTGGCCCATTTCAGGCCGCTTGGCAACCGGCCGTACCCCCCCTTGGCTTCGTCTTGGAAATAGGCTAGGATCGGGATGTCTCGCGACCTGGGGGAGTGGT